>JAFAKI010000028.1 GCA_019235595.1 Mucilaginibacter sp.
GAGAACCCAAGAAATATGGTATCGATCGTCGGTTTTCTATTAATATTGGCTTGAATAATGGACTGCAGGCCTTGTTCTGACTTTACCACATTGTCGAGGGCGTCCTGCGAAATCGTTCCGTCTGGTTTCTTTTTTTGCTGATAGCAGCTAACCAGTGAAATCAGCATTACAAAAAAAATAATTCTTTTCATCAAGGTTTAAGTTATAGATATTTAGAACAGCACCAAATTGCTAAAAAAATTTGCAAAGTAAAATTTATATTAAAAACATTATTCCAATTGGCATATAATTCATATATTTGTATACTCCATCAACATCAGAAAACACTTCTGACATCCAATCAATTTTTTCACTTATTACAAACTTATGGCAGACGAAATTAACAAGCAGATTACTGTTAATGTCCAGGTAAACACCGATGGGCAGCAACAGGTAGACCAGTACAAAGCCTCATTTGATGAGCTCCGCACAACTATCAGCAACCTGGGTAAACCATTGTCTGAGCTTTCGGGTAGTATTAATACGCTCGATAAGGATATTTCCCGTTTCAACGGCACCTTATCCAAACTGAATAGTCAAAGTAAAGACACGGCCACTACCGGCAATAAACTTAAATCAACGTTTAGCGACCTCACCTCAACATTTTCAACCTGGAAAGGGTTATTGAAAGACTCTCTTACAGGCCTGGCTGCATGGACAAATGAAATGTCTGCCGGATTAACAATTTTAATTGAGTATGGCCCGGCTATAATCGACTGGGTATCCTCTCTGATTAAAGGAAAAGAAGCGGTCGACCAGACAAAAATGAGCGTTCAGGTTCTGAATAGCGCCCTGGAGGATTCAGATTATTCACACGCGATTGAGCAGTTTAATGAACTTAAGATAAATGTTGGTCTGGCTAAACAAGGTTTCCTTGACAAAAAACAGGTTCTGCAGGAGTATAATGATACGCTTGGTAAAACTATGGGCAAGGCAGCAAACCTTGACGAAGTTGAAACCAGGATGGTAAAAAACGGAGACGCCTATGTGAAGATGACATTATATAAGGCTGCCGCACAATTAGCATTGCAGGATGCCGCAAAAAAAGCATACGAAGCAGAGCAAGCCCGGATAAAATCCGAGAATGAATCACTTACCTTCTGGGACAAAATGATAGATGTTTCAAACCAAAGTGGCGGTATCTCTGCCCCCGGAGCTGTACCAAATGCCGGTTTTGTAAAAAACCACGAACAAGCGGCAACGTTAAAGCAAGATAAGGTGATACAGAGGAGAAAAGAAGCTGTCGATGACATAACCAAGCAAAAGGATGCCTTTATCAGCATTGCACAGAAATTTCAAAATGACGCTGCACAAATTGCAAAAAAGTCCGGTTTTGATTTCTTCTCCGGTCAGATCTCAAACCCCAAACTAAAAGCTGCAAATAATGAAGTATTCAATGGTTTATCAGAAGCAGAAAAAATGCGTGTCGATTCGCTTATCAGGCAATTACAGGCTACTAACCAGTTTTATTCGGCTGCCGTATTAGCAGAGGATGAACATTTTAAGCAGGAAAAAGACAGGGTCAAAAAGCTGTTGAGCGATAAACAGATCAGTCGTAAAGAGTACAATAAGGTTATAGAGCAATTAGAAGCTGAACACAAAGCCAACATGGCCAATATTGTTCAGAAATATCGAGATGAGGATAAGGCGAAAAAATGAGGAAGCGCAGAGAGAGTTTGTTGAGCTTGAGGCAAAAAGCTATGGCCCTGATAAAATAGAGGCTCAGTTAACGTTGACCAATCTTGTCAATGTGAAGCGGATCGATCTGGAAAAGCAGTACCAGGATAAGGTTACCAAAGAAGCAAAAATATCCGCCGAAGAACGTGCCAATTTTGAACTGCAAACCACGCAGAAAATTTCGGACGCGGCTTTTTCTATCCTTAGTAAAAACATTCAGGCACAAAGTGATGCAAAGATCAAAGGGCTCGAAACTGATAAAACGCTGGAATTAAACAATAAGAGCCTTACCTCGTCCCAGAAACAGGCCATTGAGCAGAAATACAAAAAGAAAGAAGATGCCATAAAAGTAAAGGCTTTTAAAGATGAGCAAAAGGCGTCAATAGCTCAGGCAGTCATTAACGGAGCAATAGCCATCACCAAGGCTGAGGCTCAAACAGGCGTATTAGGTGCGCTGGTAATTCCGGGCATCATTGCCGAAACCGCTATCCAGGTGGCTTCCATAGCGGCACAAAAACCACCCGCTTATGCCAAAGGCGGTTATTTCCTCTCGGACGGTCGCGGTGCATTGCTATCCGGTTTTAGTCGTACTGACGATACTAACGCCTTCCTCCGTTCAGGCGAAGCAGTAGTCGTATCAGAAGCCATGCGCGATCCCTGGGCGCGCAATTTGGTGAGCGCTATCAATGTGGCTTACGGCGGCCGCGATTTTTCAGTGCCCAACCTAACGCGCGGTTATGCTGTAGGCGGTATCTTCACCGATGGCGGCAATGCCAACCGTTACTACAACCAGCCAATGAATGATCAGAAAAACTTAGCCAACACTGTAGCATACCAGATGATCAACAACTTCCCCCCGGTGTATGTAGATGTAAGACATCAACAATCAGCAAAATATTCTGGCGCAGACCATTAACCGAGTTAATCTATAAAAGCGCCTATCGGTGTAATCAAAAACAATCAGTGTAATCCCCAAAAAATGAACATCAAACTCGCCAACACATTATTCAACGACGGCATATTTTCTGAATTATATAAAGCCGGTTTCATCACCGCTAAAGTGTTTACCTACCGCGAAATTTACTTATGGGTACAGGCACAAGTTCAGACACGCAGCATCAGCAAAAACCAAGCTGTACTGGAAGCCGGCGGCAAATTCAACCGGGACGAGCGTACTATCTGGCGGGCGCTCAATAGTTTTGAGGAGAATTAATTTGATCGATGAGTTAGTTGTCCGAGATTTCCAATCCTTTACCAGACAATATTTCTTCCCGCGTTCTCTTCATCGTAGCATTTATAATTCCTTTATTCATATCATTTGTTTCTTTATCATAAAGTTTCTTTAGGAAGCTTTGCGCACTGCTATTTTGGTTGAGCAATATTAATACCTCTGCTTTATCCAGCTCTAAAAATCTGCGCTGCCGGTTATTGGCACTCATCGTATCTAACGTTTTATCAAATAGGGTCAATATTTCATTATAATACTTTTTAGCCACTGTTGTATCCCCGATGTCATCATATTGTTCAGCCACTGCGAGCTTAATTAAAGGTTGATTCGGAAATAAGGTGAGCAGCTTTTCCCCTGTTACAACTGCCTCAGCGTGTTTCTTCCATTGACCTTGATAAGAGAATTTACTCCAATATGCTATTTTGTAATTACTATCGATTTTCAGCGCCTGATCTAACAACGACATTAATCTTTTATAGGTTGCAGCGCTGTCTGTTGTGAAATATTTATCTTTAGTGGTATCCAGTGCTACTTCGATCAGCTTGCCATTTTTAAACTTATGAAGTTTTTGCGCAGGAAAAGGAAAATCCCTCCAAACTCTGTAAGCTGAATCGTTCAATTTCCTTGCCTCCGGATTTACATGACCCTGCGCGTGTGAATGCTTATAGGATAAAAGGATGAGTGAAAGAATCTGAATTGCCAGGATAAATCGCTTCATTGGCTTAGGCTCATTTTTTCTAAAAATAGTAAAAATTATCTTTCCTTATAACAATTAACTGTCTGCGCTTTGCTATATTATTTTTAGTTATCTTTGTATATCAGGTTAACTGCTATGACTAACGTTCAATTATTTTCTCAAATCTCTTCACTTCCTGCAGATTTAAAAAAGGAGGTATCAGACTTTGTTGCCTTTTTAAAAAAGAAATCTGAGAAAGGGAAAAAAATAAAAGAGCGCCAATTCGGATATTCAAAAGACTTTTTCAAAATGTCCGATGATTTTGACGAACCCCTTGAAGACTTCGAGGAATACCGCTAATGAAGGTTTTATTAGATACCCATACTTTTATTTGGTTTATTAATGGCGATCAGTCTTTGTCTGATAAAGTGATTGCTAAAATTAAAAATGTCGAAAATCAATGTTTCTTTAGCATAGCCAGTATATGGGAAATTGCCATAAAAGTGAAATTGAATAAACTTCACATCAAGGCAGATTTTAATAAAATTATCGATTTTTGCATTGACAATCAAATAGATATACTTCCTATCACTTTTGAACATATTCTGGAACTCAACAAACTAGATTTCCATCATCGGGATCCTTTTGACAGATTAATTATAGCTCAGGGAATAGTTGAAAAATTAACTGTGCTTACAAAAGACGAAAACTTTTATTTTTACAATGTAAAATGTCTTTGGTAAGCACCAATAATTTCATTTTCCTTGTAACAATCCATCCTCCATCCCATCTAACATGATAAATCATATTTATCATGAATTGGAAATGGCCGTTCCGGAAAAAAACTGATGCGCAAAAACCTAAAAAAAGCAAACTGCGCGAATGGATGGATGCCCTGCTGTTCGCCTTTGTTGCTGCCACCATTATCCGTGGATTATTGTTTTCAGCTTATGCCATTCCTTCCGGCTCTATGGAAGGAACGCAACTGGTTGGCGATTACCTTTTTGTGAGCAAAATAAGCTACGGTCCGCGCATAGCCAATACGCCACTTTCCATACCTTTTACCGAACCAACTGTTTTTGGCGTAAAAACCTATCTCGACTGGATCAAACTACCTTATTGGCGCCTACCAGGATTCACCGAAGTGAGGAAGGGTGACATCGTCGTTTTCAACAAACCAGAAGAAGCAGACCCGCAATATAACCGCCCTGTAGATGAACGCACCGCCCTTATCAAACGCTGCCAGGCAACACCGGGCGATGTTTTGACCATCGTCGACGGTCAAGTTTACATTAACGGCAAAACCGCTCCGAACGCTCCCGAGTCGCAGACTGATTATCACCTGGTTACTGACGGCTCCAATATCAACCCGCAATTTTATACCGACCTCGGCGTAAAACCATCCGAGACTGACGGCTCCGCAGTAACTGTTCCTTATAAAAACCTTTCTGCCTTAAAAAGTCAATCTTATATAAAAAGTGTTACCCCTGTTGCGCTGCCCGCCGGACAATGGGATTCGACAGTTTTCCCACATAACCCACACTTCAAATGGAACCAGGATAATTTCGGTCCGCTGACGCTGCCAAAGCGGGGGTATACCATCCCGCTGAATGATTCGACCATGGCCTTATACCGCCGTGCCATTGAGTTGTACGAACACAACAAGGTAGAAACTCAGGGCAAGGATATCCTCCTCAACGGACAAAAAGCAACCACCTACACTTTCAAAATGAACTATTACTGGATGATGGGCGACAACCGCCACAACTCATTAGACTGCCGCTTCTGGGGTTATGTTCCGGAGGACCATATCGTCGGGAAGGCTGTGCTTACCTTTTTCAGCACTGATTCAACTCAGAGTTTCTTTAGTAAGGTTAGGTGGAATAGGATATTTAAGTCCATAAATTAATTCAATTAGTGAGTTAGTGAATTAGTGAGTTAGTGATTAATGGTTGAGTTATGATTGACTAATAAGTTATTTGGATTTTCGATTCACTAATTCACTAATTCAGTCATTCACTAATTCGATTCATAACACAATGATAACACCACCTTAAAACCTAATTTTCCGGGGCGTCGTATAATAGGTAAACAAACTAAACTGATGACTGCTGTACCCCTCCCCCAAAAAATTTACGAGCATTTCAGTGCTTGTCCGCCCGATACGCTCGAAGATGAAATATCTCGTACTTCTATCCGCCTAAGGCTGCAACAGCCGCCCAAAACTGACGAAGAGCGCCAAACCTACCAGCACGAACTGGACCGCCTAAGCGGACTGAAATACCTTAGCCAGCTGCGTAAAGGGAAAATGAGCCGGGAGGATTTTGATTTGAAGGTGGAACTGGTGAGTTTGTAAAATAGCAAACAAAAAAACCTTTATTCTGAATGCTCTACTTTTAAAGTAAAAGTAATTGGCACAGTATACTCCGCCCTGACGGGGATTCCGCCTTGCATCCCGGGTTCCCATTTTGGTGATAATTTAATTACCCTCATAGCTTCCTCATCCAAACCGCTGCCTGCCCCCCTTGCCACGTGAACGTTCGTTATAGAGCCGTCCCGCTCAACATTGAAAGACACATATACTCGGCCCTGTATATTGTTTTCTTTCGCAACCGCAGGATACCTCATGTTTTTTGCTAAAAAGCTGTAAAAGTGCTCTATTCCTCCCGGGAAAGCAGGCTCTTTTAATGCCAGATTATCCGGGTATATCAAACCGTGCTTGTCGAAGGTCTTGCTATTTTGAAAAACGCCGTTCTTATAATTCAGAACTGACTTTCCGGAATCGGCAGACATCCCATGCCATTCACCGTCCTCCACACCATTGACAATTGGCCCTTCTTCCGCAATTTTTTTGAAATCTTTCGTGTAAATGATCATATTACCCGTTCCCTCTGATGCTATTATCTTTCCGGTCGAGTCTCTTGCTTCTTTTATGATCTTACCGCCATCAGGGTTATATTCTCCGTTAACATATAATCGTCCATTAGGATAATATTCCGAAAAGTCTCCGGTCTGCATTCCGTCCACATAATTTTTTATCGATTTACGTTTACCGTTCTCGTAAAACTCGATACATGAACCTGACAGTAGCAACTGATGATCTACAATTGCAACATTGCCAATCATCTTTTTATGCCTGTCTTTATAAAACTCATTAATAATTCCCAGCGTCTTATCCATCGAGGTGTCCGGCGGTAAAATCACCCTGTAGAAATCTGCCTTGTCCTTTGAGTCCACCTCTGTCTCCTGATTACCTACTATCTTGATATAAAAAACAGCTGTATCTTTGGAACAGCCGGCGGTTCAGGCGGGAAATTTATCAACCATGAATACGCTACACGGGCGAGATTACCGTTTTGCATTCCGGCAATCCATTTCGGAGAACTCCTCACTACCCTGATCGCCTCGGCATCCAATTCCCGGGAAAGACCTTTACCTATTTTGATGTCAGACAGACTGCCATCTCTTTCGACGATAAAATTGACTACAACGGTACCTTTTATACCTTTTATTTTAGCGCTTTCAGGATAAACAAGATTAGCCGCCAGAAATCTTTTGAGGGCATTTACGCCATCAGGAAAATGTGGCTGATGCTCTACCCAGGAAAATACTTTTTTATCAAAAGCATTACTTTTTATTTTGCCACCGACGGTATCTATTTTTTCTGCTTTTGAAACTGTAACGCCAAAACAAAAAAGGCAAATAAGAACTAGTTTATTCATTGTAACAGGGTTTCCTCAAATTTATAAATATCCACTGACAAATCACCGTCACCGCCTTCTTCAATGACTATCCCGATATTTGAGAACACGATTACATGATTTAAAAGATTTGGCATGATCCTGTGAATCCCAAAAATCCAAAAATCGTATTCAAACCACTGACAAATCATCGTCACCACCCAAACAAAACATTATCCCGATATTTGAAATATGCCAATCAGCATAATAATCACTGACACGATTAGGTGATTTAAAAGATTTAGCAAGATCTTATAAATCCAACAAATCCCAAAATCGTATCCTTTCGGACTTTCGGACTTCCCGACTTCCGGACAAAAAAACTCACTATTCACCATTCACTATTCACCACTCACCAAATGAGTTACAAAATCTACCTATACGACACTGAAACCGACTGCATCGGCTCGGGTACCTTATCATCAAGTTACATTCAGGCCGAACTGCAGGCTGCAGCCGGACAGGATGTTGAAGTTCACATCAGTTCGGTTGGCGGCAGTGCTTTTGACGCCATCGCCATTTATGATCTGCTCAAAAAATATCCCGGAAAAGTAACTACCTATATTGATGCGCTGGCCGCCTCCGCAGCTTCTATAGTAGCGATGGGCGGCCAGGTGGTGGCGATGAGCAAGTATGCCCTGCTAATGATCCACAAACCGATGGTAGGCTCAGGCGGGAATGCCGATGAGTTATTGAAAGATGTGCAGATGCTGAATGTGGTTCAATCGCGCCTGGCTCAGATATACATGGACAAAACCGGGTTGGACGGAGTTACCATAAACAGTTTAATCAACTCCGTCACCTGGATGACCGCTGACCAGGCGCTTGATTTGGGCTTTATCGATCAGATAGAAGATTATAATCAGCCCATCGCCAATAGCGCGCTCATTAAAAAATACACCAGCACGGCGCCTGCCATTTACCAGCGTTGCATCAACAAAATCTTAAACACAAATACAAACATGAACATGGAAAACAAGGAACTTATCGACCGCACCTCCTCGGTTTTAGATAAGATTATGAACTTCTTCAAGAAGGCGGTCAACAAACAAACCATTACCGACAAAGGCACCCTGCACCACGCAGGCGAACTGGATGAAGGCACCGAAGTGTACCAGGACGAAGACATGAGCACACCGGCAACCGCCGACACTTACACTACTTCATCGGGCCAAAAAGTTGCTGTAAAAGGTGGCATTGTACAATCCGTAACATCAACCGACGATCCAGATGCTGACGACGATGACGATACCAGCGTTTCGGATGAAATGCTGATCAGTCCCAGAAAAAGAACCGACGTTAAAAACCGTATCCGCTCCATCAAAGCTAAACTGCACGCACAAAACGCATTATTAGCCGAAGCAAAAGCAGCACTGGAAGCCGCAAACAACAGTCTGAATAAAACCCGCGATGAAATAAAAAACGAAATCCGGTCGGACTTCACCCCCGAAAGCTCCCGCCGCAGCAACAAAGCCAAAACAGAGCCTGCACCGTTCTTTGCCCCGCAAACTACTTTAGCTAAAAATGCGGTTAAGAAAGCAGTCTCGAAATAGTTGATTGAGTTAAGTGGTTGATTGAGTTGATTGAGTTTTCTAATCTTTTGCTATCATCAACTTAGTCAACCTACTCAACTCAATCCAACCTAATCAACTCGATCTAACTTAATCAACTAAAACAAAAACATGCCCCAATTTACATTTACAAACAATACCTACGCCGGCGAAGCGCTGGCCGGGTTTATGGCCAGCACATTACTGGAAGCCGATTCGGTGAAACGTGGTTTGCTAACGGTTATTAATGACGTTAAAGCCCGCAAAGTGATCCTTGATGTGGACGACGACGTGGTTCTGCAAGATCCGTCAGGAATATTCGCCGATCAGGGTACATCTATCACCCAAAATGAAAGCTACCTGGACCCGGTAATATACGAGTTCATGAAACAGGAACAATGGGATAAACTCGTACAATCATGGGAAGCCCAAAGCCTGAAACCGGGTGCTTTTATGGACTACGAAGGCGTTGTGGACCTGTCCGACTTTATGGTTCAACGCTACTTAACCAAAATACAGATTGCCAACGAACGGTTGTACTGGCTGGGTAAAGGTGCCACAAAAGAAGCCGCCTTCACCGCTCCGTTCGCTGGTTTATTGCCAACTATTGCTTCAGCTTCAGGAGTTTATAAAGTTGGCCTGAGCAAGCCGGCAACTTCTATGGCAGCAACCGCCATTGACGCCACCGGTGTGGTAACTGTTTCTGATACCTCAACCCTTTCTGATGGCGATGTGGTAACTATCACCAATGTTACCGGCTCCAGCAAAGACACCACCAATGGTGCACCTGGGATTGCGGTACAAGGCCAATCCTACTATATCCAGATAGTGAATGCTACCAGCTTTAAATTAGTTCGCAACTACAACGAAGTAAACAGTCGCAAAGCAGCTATTTTCTCAGGAACATCGACTGCGGCAACCGTTAGCTATATCAACGTGAGCAACGTGTTACAGGTATTGGGCAGCGTATACGCCCAACTAGACCCGGCTGATCGTATCCAGGATGATTTTAACCTGCAGATTCCATTGCACGTGGCTTATGCTTATGCGCAGGCCCAGGCAAATAAAGCGTTGAATGTGATCAATGCCTTTACTGATCCAAAAAAGATGGACTACCTCGGTACACCTTTGCAGATCATGAACCACTGGCAGGCAAACACTATTCTTGGTGCACGCTCGTCCAACCTGTTTTTAGGGGTCGATCTTTTAGGAGATGCGTCAGAGCTATCAACCGTTTACATGAAGCCCTACACCAACGACAACGTAGTGCGCATGAAAGCCCGCATGAAAGCCGCCGTGAACTACAAATTTGCTAACGAGATATTTTACTTGTCGGCGTAATAGCAGTTGATTGAGTTGATTAAGTTAAGTGGTTGAATGAGTTAAATAATGGGGAAATGGATCCAACTCAATCAACTTAGTCCAACTCAATCAACTTAATCTAACTCAATCCAACCAATCCAACTTAATCAACTAACAACATGTCCATTTACAATAAAATAAACGCTGGGTTCAGCCTGGGTACAGGCGACCCTATTACTTCAGGTATCGAAGATGTGATTTACATCTTTAATCAGGGCGATATCACCCTAACCTATGATACCACCAACCCGCTTATCGTAACCAGTCTTACCGCAACTACCGGCGCCAAAATCTACAAGTTCGAAGGCACCAACAACAGCTTTAACACGATGTCAAAACTGGCCAAAACACAGGTAGGTCCGCGCTATACTGAGGAGATCGACTTTAACATTGCCGGCTTATCAACCGCTGTCAAAACGCAGTTGATGTCGATGGGCTATGGTCGCGTGCAGGCCATTGCCGTTAACAACTACAAATCAACCGATTCAGCCATCGAACTATTTGGCGCTGTAAATGGTTTGATTCTGACCGACGCAGAACGCAATGCAGCCGACGAAACTTTAGAAGGCGGCTACAAACTCAAATTAACCAACCCCGATAAAATGAGGGAGCCCTACCCTCCGCGTGCCGTGTCTATCCCACCTACCAGCGGTCCGGCAACCTACGCCAGCACCCTTGCGGCTATTGAAGCATTGGCTGCGTAGTCATTGGTCACTGGTCATTAGTCATTAGTTACAAAATGGCTAATGACCTCACGCTATTCAAGCCGACAACCAGTGACTAATGACGAATGACAAATGACTGTTAACCATGACAAAAAAGAAATACATCCTAAAACCCGGCAAACATCAGTTTGCGCCCAAATCGCCGCCGATACATGATAATGACAGCCTAAGCGACGACGAAGCAGAATGGTACCTGCAAAAGTATCCGCACATTAAATCACTGTTTGTCGCTAATCCGGGATCGGTGGAATCTCCAATAGAATCAGTGGAATCATTAACACAAATCGGTGTAATCGAAAACAACAATGAAAACCTACCTACCACAAATTGAACGCCGCATATTAGTACGCCCTAACCAAACTTTCGGTATACTAAACTATGACCTCGACAACGCCTATCCGCAGCGCATGTTGGAGCTGGTGGCATCGTCGCCAACGGCAAAAGATTGCTGGAACAAGCGGGCCAAGTTCATCGGCGGTAATGGTTTTGAGCAGGCTGATTTGGGCAAACAGGTGATCAATCCAAAAGGGTTAACACTGGCCAAATTGCTAAAGGCGATTGCTTCTGACAAAGCGCTTTTTACGGGCTTCGGCATTCATATCAACTACAATGCGTCTTACAAAATAGCCTCGGTAAATTATGTAAAGTTTGAAGATATCCGTATGGGCGATACCGATTCGCCTGATACAGCCAATAAATTTGCTTTATACTCCGACTGGGGCCGCAAAACCTGGAAAAATATCATGCGCAGCAAGATCACTTTCCTGGATAAATACGATCCTGACCCCGATGTGATCAAACAACAGGTAATTGTCGCAGGCGGCTGGGATAAATACAAAGGGCAGCTTTTTTATTTCAACCCTGAAGTGGATGATTATCCACTGATTGAAGCCGACAGTGTTTGGGAAGATTTTGAGACCGAAGCCGGCATCAAGATATTCAACAACCGCGAGGTGACCACCGGCTTCCTACCATCAACCATGTTATTTATGCAGTCGCGCAGGGAGGAAGCAGATAATAGCAGCCCCGATAGTGATGAGCAGCATTATTACAATGTACCGTCGCAATTGGAGCGCGATCTCGGAACTTTCCAGGGAGCAAAAAGCGCGCAGAGGATTATCGTGATTGAATATGAGGACGAAAACTCCAAACCCCAATTTCAACCCTATTCTATCCAAAACAATGATAAACTGTTTGAGTCGACTGAAAAATCTGTCGAAGCACGCATCATCAAAGGCTTCTCGATACCAAAAGAGTTGATCAACTCCGAAAAATCATCAGGACTAAGCAATGGCAGCGAGAAGAAAGAAGCCATCCGCGAGTTTAACGATAACACCGCGCCGGACAGGCAGGAATTATCAGAAACTTTCGCCGAAATATTCGGGAACTTCAGTACTGATATCAATCCATCTGGCAACTGGAGCATTGTGCCCGTACCAACAGATGTGTCCGATGATATCACAGGTATCAAAGCCGGAGCAAGCATCAACCAGCTATTGCTCTCTGCCATTCCCGCCGAAAACAAAATAGCCACCCTGGTTTATGCCTACGGCTTTAAGCAGGAAGAAGCGGTAAGAATGGTTGATTAAGTTAGATTGGGTTAAGTGGTTGATTAAGTTTTAACATCCACAACCTAATCCAACTCAATCAACTTAATCCAACTCAATCAACTAAAAAATGAACACCCCCTACCTCATCAACCAGATCACCTTTCAAAACTACGAGGATCTTTCGGTTAATATCAAGTCCGAACGGCTAAAGGTATTCGTTAAAAAAGCGCAGGAACTTGACCTGAAACCATTCCTGGGTCATGCCCTGTATTACGACTTTATTCAATACTTTAACGCTGATGGCACTTTGCAGGATGGCACTCCGCAGCCCTATAAAGACCTGCTAAACGGCACAGAATACCTGGACCGTTACGGCCACATCGTCCTGTATGAAGGTCTGCTGCCCACGTTGGTTTACTTTACGTTTGCGCGCTTTGTTGAGGCCGATGCAGTACATTACACAGCAACCGGCCCTGTGATTAAACACCATGATAATGCCGATCCGCTTTCTCCGCAGGATGTAGCCAAACTGGTGCAACAGCATCGCAGCGTAGCCAACGCCCATGCTAACGAAGTCGAGAAATTCCTGCGCGACCATAAGGCCGATTTCCCGCTCTGGCAATTCAACCCGAAAAACAGGAGCAGCCGCCAGGCAGGGCCGCGTATACGCAGCGTAGATAAAACCAGCTTCAATTATCCCGGTGATGATTGTGCGGGGAATTATTTACCACTGGATTCAACTATTAGCAACTAAATGTGGGTGCACTGAACTTAGTCGAAGTGCGATGCGCAGAGGCCTTTGCCCACATAGTCATCGACAAGCTCAGACTGACAACGCTCTTTTATTTAGTAGTTCGCCCTAAAAACCAAAAGGGGTGTCACACTGAGCTCAGTCGAAGTGCGTTGCGATGGGCTATAACGCCAATGCATGCGCCCAAACATCAATTGAAACAACAATCATCTTATGTCTGACAAAAAAATAACCGAACTTCCCATAGCCACATCCATCAGTTCCTCCGATGTTTCGGTTCTGGTTGATAATGGCAGCGATTATCAATTTGCCTTCTCCACCCTGCTGGGATTTATCGGTTCCAACCTAAACCTTGGCGCCAATATTTCCTTCGGCGGAACACTGCCTCAAAACACATCCGGCAAAAACGGTGACGTGTTTATCAATACCTCTGCAGGCAATTTCGCGCAAAAAATATCCGGGCAATGGACCATAACCTACACACTGCCATCATCTTCAGGTTCAACAGATGGCACGGTATTGTACGGGTTAGGTATCCCCGGCAATGCAACCGGGAACAATAACGACACCTATATTAATACCGGGACCGGGATTTTTTATAAGAAATCGGCAGGTACATGGAACCAGGTATTTTCTATGCAAACAGGCCCCGCAGGGCCACAAGGTGCAGCCGGAACAAATGGCACCAATGGTGTTGATGGAAAATCCGTTCTTAACGGAACAACCAATCCGTCAAACCTTTCAACCGGTATAGATGGTGACTTTTATATTAACACCAGCACGTTGATGTTCTTCGGCCCGAAAACCGCAGGTGTGTGGCCAATCGGCGTGAGCATTGTAGGGGCGAATGGCGCCACTGGCCCGGCAGGACCTGCTGGACCAGCGGGACCAGTTGGTCCAATAGGAGCAACCGGACCCGCTGGTGCAGTAGGTCCGGCGGGTGCGACAGGAGCGACCGGGCCACAGGGGCCGCAAGGGAATCCTGGCGCAGCTGGGGCAACTGGAGCGACCGGACCGCAAGGCGCTACGGGGCCTGCTGGCGCAGCGGGTGCGACAGGTGCCAATGGCGCGAACGGGTTGTCGGCTTATCAGATCTGGCTCAACGCAGGTAATACGGGTACCCAAACGCAGTTTTTAGCATCGTTGCAAGGTGTAGCGGGCGCAACCGGGGCAACCGGTCCTCAAGGTCCTGCTGGTGTTACAGGCGCTACGGGTGCTGCTGGCGCTACGGGTGCCACAGGTGCGCAAGGCCCTACTGGAGCGACTGGCCCTACGGGGGCCACAGGGGCAACCGGAGCTACCGGGCCACAGGGCCCGGCTGGAGCCGATGGTTCAAAGAAGATAGCTTATAACTTTTCTCAAACGACTTTATAATGAATACTAACTCAAATACCACATCATTTTCGACATTGACCGCCTCATACCCCGCAGTTAAACTTGCTTCCGGCTTGGCTATCAATACCGACACGCTAATAGCCACAGGCGCAACAAATGCCAGTGTCGTACTCGACGTGCTTTTCCGAAATACTGACGCCTCTAATCCACGGAACTTTGACATCATTATTTGTGCAACCGGTGCGAATGCGACGGCGGAAAATAACGTATGCCAAATCGCTGTTCCGGCAAACTCAGGTAATAATGGCAGTGTCGCACTTGCATCGCTGGCGGCTTTGGTCCCTCAGATATTTGATCTGGATTTAGCCGGGAACAGGGTTATGACCCTCGAAAGCACTATTTCAATCTATGTGCGTAACAAAGCTGCATTGACTTCGGACATATATGTAAGGGTTAAACAAAGAAACTTCTGATGCAGATGTGCAGATGCGAGGATGTGCGAATTCACTGATTAAAATAGAGCCAGGAGCCAGGAATCAAGAACCAGGATAATAAATCACTCATTCACTCATTCACTCATTCACTAACTCAATAATTCAATAAAATGGAGATAGCTGCTGTAAATACAAGCCCTTTTCATGTAATGCTCCAGCGCAGAAATAACGTTTGGTATAGCGTTAAAGATGGCAATTGGGAAGACCCGAATGTATGGATGAGTAATGGGCTGGATAAACGCATAATCACTGTCCCTCAGAGCGGGGATACAGTTTATATCTGCCACACGGTTAACTTTGACGGTGCAGTCCTAAGTAACACAATTATTAATGACCTTTTTATATTGGGTAAACTTACTGCGTCTAATAACTCACAGACCCTTACCTTAAACGGTAATCTATATGCAAGTGGGTTTATTGATTTCACTGGTTCTAATATTACACTGAACCTTAACGGTGTTGTTAACTCAGCTATCTACTCAAATTTTATCGCGGGGAACTCCACAATAAATTTCGGCGCTATCAATAATGATCAATTTATATTAAATCTGCCTTATAAAAACCTAAGTACAAGCGGTGCTCAAAAATACATGGCAAGCGATTTAACAATCGCCGGGACTTTTAGTCCACAAAGTAATTTTGAATGCGGTGCATATAATTTGACCGTTAACGGTGCGTCGACCATCGGCACGACAGGTCAGCCTGGTAAGTTTACAAAGAACTCATCAACAGGGTCATTGCTATTCATTGGCAATGCGGATTTTGAGGGTCTTACCGATTTGAGTGTAGGCAATCCAACTGTCGAATGCAGAGGAGGTATTAACATACACACTTTTAGCTTTACAGCTGGTTCAGGAACTTGGACTTTTTCAACCAATAATCAAACTATTAGCTGTTCCGCTTGGCTTGGGGGGACATGGAACGGGAACATACTTGTTTCGGGCGCAATCACTGTTACCTTGACGGGAGGAACTTTCCAAACTAATGGTACTATTAATGGAACGGCTGCAGGTTCTACCTTTAATAACAATGGTGTTCTTTGGATTGGCTATAACCATACCCCAATGGTAACAGGAGTGTTTAACTATCAAAACACCGCATCTTCTACCCTTGGTTATGTATTCAATGGAAATTACACATTGCCTTACACATCTTATGCCAATCTTTTTATTGGTGGCAACACGGGCATCAAGTCTCTTGGTGCAGCTACCATAGTCAATCAAAGTTTGGTAATAGGTTACAATGGCTTTAACGGTTCTGTGCTTGACTGTGCCGGAAATAACTTAGATGTGAAAGGAGCATTTACATGCTATGACGGATTCCTTGCAAGTGCCTTCAGTAATATAACTTTTGAGGGAGCTGCAAGATTTGATCACGGGGGCAGCCCAGCAAATGTTGTCGATCTAAGAACGGGTAACCCTAACGTTGAATTTAGAGCAGGTCTCACAGTCAGTGTGTACTCTGCTTATACTGGAACTGGTACATTCAAATTTACAACGGCAAATCAAAACCTTGATTTTAGCATTGTGAATGGTGGTGCATTGGCTTGTAATTGGCTTATAAGTGGAGCTATAACGGTTACACTACTGGATGGTGCAAGCAATAACCCTGCTGCTACAGGAACTATTAACGGCGACAATGCATCCTCGACATTTGATTGCAGGGGTTACTTCCAATATCAAAATGCAACGGCCCCTATGACAACAGGTAAGTTATATTGCAATCAAGCTACAAACACATTCCTTTATAGCGCATCAGGCAATCAAGATATACAGGTACCGTCTGATCCAATACCTGGATATAAGAATTTAACATTAAGCGGTTCAGGAGCTAAGAGGCTATTAGGGAATGTGTCTGTGAAAGGCACATATACTCTTACATCACCTGCTACATTAAATTCCAACGGATTCTCCTTAACAAATCCATAACTCTATTCTCCTATGCAAAAACTCACCCTCCTGCAGCGTATCCTCAGCGATACGCCAGCATTTTTCAAAAAAGTACAGGTATTCGGCATTGGTTTGGCCGGGCTTGGTGGCGCGCTGGCCACTATTCATGGCATTCCTTCTGACCTCACAACATCATTTATTTCGGCCGGTACTGCTATGGCGGCCATTGCACAATTCGCCGTAAAAATGGACGATACAGACGACAGCGGGCCTGGCTCCACATCAGCGGGTAATAAACCATCACCGCCGCAAACCATCCAACCATCATCCAATTAACAAATTTTAATTAATTTAACCCGTTATTCTATTAGAAATGAAAAAGCTAATAACCATTGTATTATTTCTATTCACGGCCGGGGCGTTTGCTCAGGGTCGTTATAAAATAAATAGCCCTATTGTTATTTCGGGGCAAAAAAATATCGTCATCAAAGGTTATCTGATCGCCGGCGGTGCTTCCAATTGCATCTACCTGCGCGATTGCTCTAACGTACACATCACTAAATGCAAATTAAAAGATTCAAAAAAAGTCGGCATTCTGTTGGAGAATTGCCAAAACGTACTGATCGATAGCTGCTATATCACCAATGTGCAAACCGGCGTCAATGCAAAATATTCGGCTACAGTAAAAGTAAACAGCAACTATTTCCTCAATATGAACGGACCCTTCCCCGCCGGATGCGCCGTTCAGTTTAATAATGTGAGCGCGCCCGCCAGTCAGATCAACTATAACCGGGTGGAAAACATTGCGGGACAAGCACAACATCCGCAGGACCTGCTAAGTGTATATAAATCAAACGGCTTACCCGGCGATTCGATACAGGTAATTGGCAACTGGATTCGCGGCGGACAAGTTACCAACGATTCAGGCGGTGCTGCAGGCATTGTTTTAGGCGACGTGGGTGGCAGCTACCAGGTGGCGCGCTATAATGTAGTTATCAATGGTGGCTTCGTGGGTATGCAGGTGCAGGGCGGAAGCCACATCAAAATGGATCATAACACTATTTACAGCTCGCCAACAGCTTACTCTAACGATGGCTTATCGTATGGTAATTATTCCGGACAGCCGAGTAACGATGTAGAGATCAGCTACAACAAAATAAAGTTCTTCAATAAAAACGGCAAAGAAGTTGATTGTTGGTGGGACCCCAAAACAGTATCAAAACCAATGGGCTGGGAAACCAACATTCAGGGAGCAGATATCGATGATAAAATATTGCCGGGCCGATTACACGACGATAAATGATGCAATTATTATAACATATTTGTAATAATCACCCGTATAACGCATTGTATATTGATTAATTTTAAATAATAGTGTTAAATTTGTGTCTGAAAAAGAACACGATCCTAAAATCAAACCATACTTATTTTTAATTGTCTTACAGTCATTAATAAGTATAATGATGAGAACAATGGGCAAACTGATAACACCTTTTAACCATAAAAAGGATACCTCTGTGCAGGTGGCCAGTGTTAGGCTTGCTAATACAGCAAAAGGCTATCTAGCTAAAGTAAGTGCAGAGGAAATTAAAGCCAGACGGGTTGCTGCTTACCGGTATCTATTGCCTTAATGTTTGAGCCTGAAACGAGTTACCCATATCGTAGAGTTGGAGACCATTCTGGTCTGACTACAAATAGAAAGCACGTAGAACATCTTACAATATATCAGTTTAATACGGAGAAATATCCTTATTTAATTGAAGTAGAAAAATATCCCTGCCAAATCTATGCATTCAAGTTTTACAGACGAGTGCACAAGAAAAATAAACAACGATTCAATTTAATGACCAATGAGGGCAAATGCTCCAGAATAGTCGGCACATGCTTTAGTATATTTTTGAGCATCTATGAAAAAAATCCACTAGCCAGTTTTGGATTCTTGGGCGCTCATACCATTGACATTCAAAAGCATGTAATCGAACCTAAAAACGAAACACGTCGTTTCGTAGTTTACAGGCAAGCTGTTCAGAACTATTTCGGCACGGATACGTTCACGCATTTTTCAAATCCCGAAAACAGCATTTATTTGGCCATCAGCAATAAAAATAAAGATGTTGCCAATATTGCCGATGTAGCCAACGCAATGATTGAGCAGTTACTCGATCAATAAGGATAAACAATTATTCTTTCAAAAACTTACATAGCGTTATCGTTACCATCACTTCTAGGACATAAATAAAACTATTCCTTTTCTTAAATCCACGCCCGACAATATAGCCAGGGGCACTAAACCTTATTATCTATGAAATTAAGTCAACAAGGCGAAAAGCTTATTAAAAGCTTTGAAGGGCTGCGCCTTACAGCCTACCGCGATGTAGCCGGCGTTTGGACGATAGGCTACGGTTCAACCCGCTACCATGACGGCAGATCTGTAAAACCAGGCGATAAGCTTACCAGCGAGGTTCAAGCTTCGGCAATTTTCGTCAACACACTCGGGCAATACGAAAATGCGGTCAACAGCTTTGTAAAAGTCCCGTTAACACAGGACCAGTTTGATGCATTGGTCTCCTTCACCTATAACGAAGGCACTCATGCCCTAAAAGAGTCCACCTTGCTTAAAAAATTAAACGCAAAAGATTACCAGGGCGCAGCCGATCAGTTTTTGGTGTGGAACAAGATCACAGACCCAAACACAGGTCAAAAGGTGCCATGTGCTACACTGACCGACCGCCGCGCTGCCGAACGCCATTTATTTCTTTCAACGCAACCATTACTATGACAACCATTGAGCACCG
>JAFAKI010000110.1 GCA_019235595.1 Mucilaginibacter sp.
CAAAAAGAGGTTACCTATAAAACATCCAGAAGCGGGGGCAAGGGCGGGCAAAACGTAAACAAAGTATCCAGTAAAGTTGAATTATTGTTTGATATAACTCAGTCGAATTTATTTACAGGGGAAGAGAAAGAACTTTTATTGTCTAAACTGCAGGCAAGGTTAAATAAAGACGGGCATTTGCAGGTAATGTGCGAAGAGGAGCGGAGTCAATACTTGAACAAAGAGAAAGCGCTTGAAAAATTGCATCTGATATTAATCCACGCTCTTCATCGGCCAAAAGCACGTAAAGCAACTAAACCGTCAAGGGCAATGATTGAAGCGCGGCTCGCGAATAAGAAAATACAATCGGCTAAGAAAGAAAACCGCCGTAGAGGTTTTGACGATTAATCAAACCGGTACAATATTGTAATTGAGCCCCATTGGTCAGCTTCCCGCATTTCTTTTACAGCTTTTGTGTAAAGTAAAACAGCTGCATCAACAACAAATCGCTTGCCCGAATAACCCACACCTAAACGGTTGCTGAAAATAAAACGTTCCGGGTCAAGAGTTATTTCCATACTGTTTGGCTTGCGCGAATTGAACAGGCTTCCCTGGATTGTAGCATCATAGGCAACAACATTCAGTTGCGGCTTATAATAAAAGAATAGCTCTCTCTGATTTAACGGGGTAAATGATCTTGACTTTATTGCCGTACTCTGAGTGCTTAATGAATTGAATAGCTGATTAAAATCGCCTAAACGAAACATAGGGCCAACCCCAGCTCCTGTAAAGCCATTACCGAGGTCCGCATAGCTTGTTAGCGAAACATCTGCCCACGAAGCCCTAGCCAGCAATCTGTTATATTCTGCCGAAAGGTTAACTTCAAAGTCGTTATCGATCTGATATTCCCAACCGCTTGGCTTGTAAAGACCGAACGCGCGGTGAACAAATTCCTGTATTGGCCTGCCCAATGCTGCCGGCCCGACTATGCCTATTTGCGCACCCAGTTTTAAATTGCTTTCGTCTTTGAATAGCATGTTTAAGTTTGAACCTACATATAGATAAGCCGCAAAAGGGCGATCTATATACCGAGGATCATCAACGCCCGTGTAATTAATACTGCCGCTGTGCGGAGTGTAAAGCTTTTGGCCAAATTCAAATCCCAGAACTTTATTTCTCAAATGGGTTGTATCCTTTACGCTCAAGGCATGGTGGAAATGGGCGAAATTTCCGGCAGTATAGTATTTGTCTGCGCCTTGTGCCAGGTAAGAGTCGTCATCAGTTTGAATACCAATCTCATTGCTATGCGATTGTGCGAATGCCTTGCCGCAAAAAACAAGACAGATAAGAAAACAAATTGCTCTGTTGGCCATAGGGAATTATACAAACGAAGCTAAAATAAAAAAAGCTCCGGTAAAATCGGAGCTTTCAAAAAACTTAATCAGCTGTTTTATTTAAATGTGTATCCTATACTTACACCACCTGCCGGTATGATGCCTTCGGCGGTCATTATCGGTACAAACTCCACCTTGAAGCTAATTCCCTTATGTTCAGGTTGGTAGCGGTATCCAAAAGAACCTGTCGCAACAAAGCCTGTTATCTTGTCGAATGACCACGTTTTACCTGTATTGTTGCCTCTGGATCGTAGGAACGTGGTTCCTCCGCCGACCTGTATCATTGAACTGTGTTCGCCTATCAGATAGTTTATCTGGAACGGTACGGTTATCACGCTGTTACCCTCCGCCGAGAAACCACCTATACCCACTGTGTAACCCCATCCGTTTCGCTCGGCATTAAAACGTGCATCATAGTTGGCCGAGATGGCTAAACCAGCGCCGCCAATTTGCAGGTAGTAGTTTTTAGCTTTTACCTCGCTGTAGTCAGTTGTGTCTTGTGCTGCCGTTTGTTGTGCGGCAGAACCAATGGTATCGCGTTTGTTAATTGTTATAGTATCTCTTTTTATGATGGTTATCGTATCCCGTTGCAAAATTGTGGTGGTATCTTTCTTTATAATAGTAGTGGTGTCTTTCCTTAAAACAGTGGTAGTATCTTTTTTGAATATTGTAGTAGTATCGTGTTTTAATACGGTAGTGGTGTCGTGTTTCAATACTGTAGTAATGTCATGCTTTAATACGGTAGTGGTATCATGTTTTTCAACAACTTTTCCGTTATTTAAATTCCCGGCTGACGGATTAGCATTGCCTGCGTCCGGTTTTGTGACTGCCGGAGGATTTGCGTTAACAGCGCCCGGAATCACAGCCGGAACTTTACCGCCCGGCGCTGGTACCGTAGTAACCTGCCCTTGATTTCCTGTTGGTCTCACCTGTATAACCCCATCCGTGGGCGGTGCAACAATGGTCGTATTTATAGGCTGATCGCCCGGATTATTCTTTACCTGTATGGTACCTTCTGTCGGGGAATAGATAGTTCTTATTTTTGGCGTAGGTGCTACCTGGAAGCCCTTGGCAACCGAGTCGGCTTTTGCACCACCATCCATATTGATACCCGGATCTGGTTTTACATTAGGGGATGCCTTAGAAATTTTTGTAGGAACACCATTAATAATTAATATGGTGTCTGCATTCTTCAATATAGTTGCACCACCTTTTATCACCAAAGTAGTATCAGTGGTAAGCACCTTTTTATTGGCCTTTTTCTTCGCAGTTGTATCTGTATCACACACCATTTTCATCCTTGCCGATGCAGACGCTGTCAGTCGCAGACCAAACAGGCTGACCAGAAGAAGTAGAATGATAACCCGGCCCTTTGATGTAAAAACAATATTCATTATAAACAATTTTTCTATTTAGTTAGTTTAGTTAGCGGGTTTTACGTTACTGTAAATCAAAATGTTTCAGGGGGGTAGCTAAATATAAAAAAGTAAAGCCCTCCGGTGGGGAGGGCTTTAGGTAACCTGCTAAAAATGAGATTGTTTAACGCTTGTATTAATTCATAACGGGGTTTAAATCCTCTTTTACAGTAAGATCCAATGCGTTATTTACTTTTTCGCCTAAAAGAGCCATATTAATTACCTCTTTCATGTCGGTAACGTAATGAAATTTAAGGTCTTTAATGTAATCCTCTTTTATTTCGTGTATGTCTTTCTGGTTTGATTTACTCAGGATAATTTCCTTTATATTGGCGCGTTTGGCTGCCAATATTTTTTCCTTGATACCGCCCACAGGCAACACGCGACCGCGAAGGGTAATCTCGCCGGTCATAGCCAAATGCGGTTTTACTTTACGCTGAGTAAAGGCAGATGTTAAGGCAGTCAGCATGGTGATACCCGCCGAAGGGCCATCTTTTGGAGTAGCACCCGCCGGTACATGCACATGCACATCCCACTGATCAAATAATTTTGGATTGATATCAAAATCCTTCGCGTGTGCCCTTAAATAAGCCAACGCAATGGTGGTTGATTCCTTCATCACATCGCCGAGGTTTCCGGTTAGTGTTAAACGGCCTTTGCCCGGACTTAAACTTGCTTCAATAAATAAGATATCACCGCCAACTGATGTCCAGGCCAAGCCTGTCACGACACCGGCAACTTCATTACCTTCGTAAAGATCTTTATCAAATATTGGTGCACCCAATATTTTCTCGATATCCTTTTTCGATACCTGTGGCGAGTGTTGTTCTTCCATGGCAATGGTTTTTGCTATGCCACGTACAATTGAGCCGATCTTCTTTTCAAGCGAACGCACGCCTGACTCGCGCGTATAGTCCTCAATCAGTTTTTCAAGAACGTCATTTTTTATCGTAACGTCCTTAGCTTTTAAGCCGTGTGCCTCACGTTGTTTAGGTACCAGGTGCTGTTTTGCCATTTCGATCTTTTCTTCAATTGTATAACCGTTTACATCGATGATCTCCATACGGTCCAGCAATGCCGGCTGTATGGTACTCAATGAATTTGCGGTTGCGATGAACATAACGTTTGAAAGATCGAAGTCAACCTCTACGTAATGATCATAAAAGGTGCTGTTTTGCTCAGGATCGAGCACCTCGAGCAATGCTGATGATGGGTCGCCCCTGAAACCGTTTCCTACTTTATCTATCTCATCCAATATAAATACCGGATTAGCAGCGCCTGCCTTTTTTATAGCCTGAATAATGCGGCCCGGCATAGCGCCGATATAAGTTTTACGATGACCTCTTATTTCGGCTTCATCTCTGATACCGCCCAGTGCCATACGCACGTATTTGCGTCCTAATGCTTTAGCTATTGATTTACCCAGAGAAGTTTTGCCAACTCCCGGAGGGCCAACCAAACAAAGGATAGGGGCTTTCATATCGTGCTTTAGTTTAAGCACGGCCAGGTACTCAATAATGCGTTGTTTTACTTTATCAAGACCGAAATGGTCTTTGTCTAATATTTTTTGGGCGCGTTTCAGATCGAAATTATCCTTGGTAAACTCGCTCCATGGCAAATCAAGCAACAGTTCAAGGTAATTAATCTGAACAGAATAATCTGCGGCTGCCGGATTTGTACGCGCCAGTTTTTCCAGTTCCTTGGTAAAATGATCATTTACCTCTTTGCCCCATTTCTTTTTTGCAGCTCTTTTCCTCAGATCTTCAATTTCCAGGTCGGGAGAATTACCTCCGAGCTCTTCCTGTATCGTTTTAAGCTGCTGGTTAAGGAAATAATCGCGCTGTTGTTTATCCAGGTCGATGCGTACCTTGCTTTGTATCTGGTTCTTCAGCTCCAGCATTTGCAGGTCGAGGGTCAAATGCTCCAAAACCAGCTTCGTCCGTTCGCGCAAATTGACAACCTCCAGCAATCGTTGCTTGGCTGCCATATCCGCGTTCATGTTTGACGATATGAAATTGATCAGGAATGAAGTGCTTTCGATGTTTTTGATAGCAATCCCCGCCTCGCTTGGAATATTAGGCGAAAGCTGTATAATGTTCATGGCCATATCCTTTATGGACGATACCATGGCCTTGAATTCTTTATCTTCTTTAGGCTTTATTTCCTTAAAGGGCTCAATTACCGCCTTTAAATAAGGTTCGCTTTGAACTTCTTCTTTTAGTAAAAAGCGTTTTTTACCCTGTAGTATCACTGTGGTGTTACCATCGGGCATTTGCAGCATTTTTATAATGAGGGCAATGGTGCCAACTTTATTCAGTTGGTTAAATGTAGGGTCTTCAATAGCCGTATCCTGTTGTGCTACAACTCCTATTATTTTTTTACCCTTGTTAGCGTCGCGTATTAGTTTGATCGATTTATCCCTGCCTACTGTGATCGGTATCACTACCCCTGGAAACAACACCGTATTGCGCAAAGGCAAAATCGACATGATATCCGGAATATGCTCATTGTTCATTTCCTCCTCATCTTCTGACGACATTAATGGAAAAAACTCCGATTCCTCGTTTATTATAGGTAAAGCATTTTTAAAATCAAATGGATCAAAACTCATCAAATTCCCTTTCTGTCTCTTTGGTTGAAAAACGTCATATTGTCAGCTTATAAAGCTATATCAATAATCTTAATGCGCAAAAAACATGTTGGTTGCCGCGGTAAGCTTATCGTTCAAGACTTATGCCAAGATGAAAATATTACGAATTGTTGTGGTTAATATTATGTAAACTTATGATTTTTTGCTGGTTATAACAATGTCAGCGATTTAATAAAAAAGTAAAACAAGTGTCGGGAGGGTGAAAAAAAGTCAGCATGGTTTATGTTGGTGTTTAGAGTTGGCTTGAACGTATTTTTTAATAAAATGATACATTAATATAATATTTTTACACAAAACAAGTTATTAGTGCGTAAGGTAAACTTTACCATTTTTATTTTACAACCGGATTTTTGATGAAGGCACCAGCAATTTTGTCTTTTTTGATTGTTTCCACGCTTAATACAGCAATCGCTCAGAATGCTTACTTTAAGATGGGGCAACAGGCTTTTTTGGATGGTGATTTCAAATCAGCCGTCAGCCATTTGGAAAAATCGTGTATTATCGATTCAACCAATTCCAGCGCGCTTTGGATGCTTGGCTACTCTTATTACCACAGCGAAAATTATAAAAAATCAATACAGGCTTACAGCAGGGTGATCGCGATAAAACCTGCTGATGGTTCAGCCTACTACTATCGAGCCAGGGCAAAAAGTTATTTGGCCAAGGATAATCATCTCACCGACCAGGATAAAGAGAAAAACCTGTTAGGGGCTATTCTGGACTATACCAAAGCTATTGCTGTTGACCCTAATAATACTCAGGATAACGTAAAATACTACCAGAACCGGGCCATTGCTTACAGAGATTATAGTGAGTTCAAATTGCAGCCCGGCTCACGCTTCTATGATAAAAACCTTGCTATCAACTCGCTAAAGGCTTCTATCCAGGATTTTCAGAAAGTATTGTCTGATAATCCTTCCCGCCAGGATATTTCCAATTTGATGGAATCCGCAAAAGCTAAATTGAGCAGCATTGCTGTTGCTCCAAAAGCAGTCCACCACTAATTTATTTGAATAATCCGCTTATTCGATAGGTGTCTGTGCCCAATACCCGCACACTTTGTTTTTTTTGGATCAGGTAGAGTGAATCAGGGAAATAGCTTAGTTTTTCAGTATTCTCATACAATACGTTTTTTGTATGATTGATGATCAGGATCCACTTTAACTTGTCATTTTCTGTTTTTATGATCAACTTCTGCGTCTTAAGATTCGGGTCTTTAGCAGAATAGACAGTGATATTGTCTGTAACGCTCACATTATAGCTACTTCTCCAGGCAGGTTTATTAATGTCCGACTGTTTGAACAGGCTCAATTCTGTACCCCAATTGGAAATATGCACTTTTTGGCTTTCAGGGATTTGATTGTGGGTTACCGTTTTAGTGATCAAGGGGTTTTCCTTTGTCAGGCGTGCCGAATCTGCTTCAAAATACCCTTTAATATCAAAAAACTTTTGGCTACTGGCTGAAGCATTGCTATCCCGGTTACAGGAAGCAATGCCCAGCAATAGTATAAATGAGGCTGTTAAAAGAACTGATCTTTTATACCAATACATTTCCAGTCATTTCTTTAGGAATATCCACCCCGATCATTTTCAGGATCGTAGGGGCGATATCACCCAGTTTGCCGTCTTTTACAGCTTTTACATCGTTATCGATCACAATACATGGTACCAGGTTTGTAGTGTGCGCTGTATTTGGCGAGCCGTCATCATTGATCATATAATCGGCATTGCCGTGATCTGCAATAATGATAAACGAATAGCCATTCTTTATTCCGGTTTCTACAACGGCTTGGGTGCAGGCGTCGGCTGTTTCTGCCGCTTTAACTACTGCTTCAAATACGCCGGTATGCCCCACCATATCGGTATTGGCAAAATTCAGGATTACCACATCTGGCCAACCGCTTTCCAGTTCAGGAATAATGGCATCTTTTATACCCTCAGCGCTCATTTCAGGCTGAAGATCGTAAGTAGCCACTTTGGGCGACGGTATCAATAAACGTTTCTCGTTTTCAAATTCTTTCTCACGCCCGCCAGAAAAGAAGAAGGTTACATGCGGATATTTCTCAGTCTCGGCAATACGAATCTGGTTTTTACCGGCATCCTGCAAAATTTCACCCAGCGTTTTGGTCAGATCATCTTTGGTAAATATTACACGGACATTCTTAAATGTCTCATCGTAGGTAGTCATGGTGATATAATGCAGATTAAGTGGATGCATATTCTGCTCAGGGAATGCCTTTTGAGTTAATGCTTGAGTAATCTCACGACCACGGTCGGTCCTGAAGTTAATGCAGATTACCACATCATCATTTTTGATCACGGCGATAGGTGCACCATTCTCATCCACGCGAACAATCGGCTCAACAAACTCATCTGTTACTCCCGCCTTGTACGATTCTTTTACCGAAGTCAGAATATCCTGGCTATGTTTTCCGGTACCATTAACCAGCAAATCATAAGCTTTCTTTACACGCTCCCAGCGGTTGTCGCGGTCCATCGCATAATATCTGCCGATTGCCGAAGCCAACTTGAATGGTGTGTCTTTAATATGATCTTCTAACTCACCAATAAATTTAACGCCTGAGTTAGGATCAGTATCACGGCCATCCAAAAAGGCATGGATATAAACCTTTTCCAGGTCAAACTGCCCTGCGGCATCGCAAAGGCCTTCTAAGTGTTTTATATGTGAGTGTACGCCACCATCAGACACCAGCCCGATGAAGTGTACATCCTTATGATTCTGTTTAGCATATTCAAAAGCTTCTTTAATCACCGGATTGGTTGGAAATTCATTGTCATCCACCGCCTTGTGGATGCGGCCCAATTCCTGGTAAACAATGCGCCCGGCGCCCAGGTTCATGTGGCCCACTTCCGAGTTGCCCATTTGTCCGGCCGGCAAACCTACCGCTGTGCCCGAAGCTTCCAGTTTAGAGTTAGGGTATTTTTGCAGCATCGAATCAAAGAAAGGCGTGTTTGCTGCAAGTATTGCGTTCGACTTATCATTACGGCCGTAACCCCAGCCGTCGAGTATTATGAGTACTACTTTTTTGTTTTTTTCCACAATGCAAATATAATGGCAACGTTTTAAGATTAATAAGCGTTTAATATTAATAATTTTTGGATTGGGCTTATTTCGGATAATTCATTTTAACTGATATGAAGCTGCTACGCCCATTTGTTCTCTTTATTCCTTTGTTTTTTATGTCCGCAACTCCCGAGGACGTCATAAACAGAACTGCCGAATTATTGAAAGACGGGAACACGCACGAACTTGCTGCCTCCTTTTCATCAACCATTGAAATGACTATCCTGAATGAAGAAAATGTCTATTCAAGTGGCCAGGCCGAGCAGGCGTTGGCCGATTTTTTCAAACGCTGTCAGCCCCGTTCTGCAAAAGTGTTGCACCGCATTACTTCAAACACGCATTTCCAATACGCGGTGATCATCCTTGCCACTTCAAACGGAACCTACCGCACCTGTGTATCGCTCAAAAACATAAATGGAAAATTTGAGGTGAACGAATTGCGGATCGAAGCCGAAAAAGCAAAATAATCATCAATTGTTTTTACTTTTGAGCCATAAAACTCAAAAGTTTGGATAAAGAATATATACACTCCTTCATTGCCAATGCGTTAGCCGAAGATGTTGGCGATGGTGATCATACCTCACTGGCAACCATTCCCGCCGGTACACAAGGAAAAGCAAAGTTACTGGTAAAAGACAGCGGCATATTGGCCGGTGTTGAACTGGCCAATGAAATATTTCATCAGGTTGACCCTAACCTGAAAGTAAATGTGTTGTTACAGGATGGTGCTGAAATAAGCCCTAAAGACATTGCACTGGAAGTTGAAGGCGATGCACAAAGCATATTAAAAGCTGAGCGACTGGTGCTGAACTGCATGCAACGCATGTCGGGTGTCGCCACAAAAACCCATCAAATAGTTGAATTACTAAAAGGAACGGAAACTAAAGTGCTGGATACCCGCAAAACAACTCCGGGAATGCGCTACCTCGAAAAATGGGCCGTGCAGATAGGAGGAGGGGTTAACCACCGTTTTGGTTTGTTTGATATGATCCTTATAAAGGATAATCATGTTGACTACTCCGGAGGTATTAAACAAGCATTGGAAAACACCAAGAATTACTTACAGAAAACCGGTAAGAAACTGGCTATTGAGATCGAGGTTAGAAACCTGGATGAATTGCAGCAGGTTTTGGACGAGGGGGGAGTTGACCGTATTTTGCTGGACAATTTCAATTTTGATGATCTCCGGAAGGCAGTGACCATGATTGGCGGAAAATTTGATACCGAGGCGTCAGGTGGAATTACCATCGAGAATATTCGCCAATATGCTGAATGCGGTGTGGATTACATTTCAGTAGGAGCGCTCACCCATTCTGTAAAAAGCCTGGATTTGAGCCTGAAAGCAGTGGAGTAATCATTTGTCATTGGTCATTAGTCATT
>JAFAKI010000058.1 GCA_019235595.1 Mucilaginibacter sp.
TTGAATTCGGTGGTTCAGCAGACGACTTTTATGGTAACACCAAAGCTGGTTTCGAAATCACCGGAAAAATCAACCGTAAAGAATTCGGTTTAACCTGGGATGGCGTAACCGAAGCCGGTTCAGTAGTAGTTGGTGAAGATATTAAACTGACCATCAACGCACAGTTGTTGAAACAGAAATAATTTGATTTCGAATTTCGGAATTACGATTTCGGATTTCTCTAAAAAGAACGGGCGATTTGCGAAAGCAAGTGGCCTGTTCTTTTTAACGCTATCAGAAAGTATATTTGTAAATCATTATGCTTATAAAGATCTATCCTGAAAACCCTAACCCTAAAGCAATTGAACAAGTAGCCGATGTGCTCCGCCGTGGCGGACTCATCATCTACCCTACTGACACCGTTTACGGCTTGGGTTGCGATATTACCAACCAGAAGGCAATCGAAAAGATATGCCAGATCAGGCGCATCAAACCAGAAAAAGCCAACTTCTCGTTTATTTGCTATGACCTGAGCCATATTTCCGATTATATTAAGCCAATTGATAACGCCACTTTCCGTGTACTCAAAAAGGCGCTACCAGGGCCGTTTACATTCATTTTCAATGCGAGTCATAATGTACCCAAACTTTTAAGTTCTAATAAAAAAACAGTGGGTATCCGTGTGCCGGATAATAACATAGCACGTGAAATTGTGAGAGCGCTTGGCAATCCTATCCTTTCAACCTCCATTCACGATGACGACGACATCATGGAATATTCTACCGATCCTGAACTAATCGAAGAAAAATATGAAGATCAAGTCGATATCGTAATTGACGGTGGTTATGGTGGTAATATACCGTCCACCATTGTGGATTGCACGCAAGGTGAGTTTGAGATTGTTCGTGAAGGTAAGGGGGAATTGGAGTTGTATTTGTGATTTTTGTTATTTTAGGAACTCGTACAAATGATTAAAAAACAACTATCAAGCCACCTAATTGCAGAAAAAATAGTTATCGTCATAGCCTTGATAATTATTATATTCTTTTTGATATCGATTCCAGAAATTCCAGCAATATTTCCACTTATAGCATTGGTATTCGTTGTTTTTGGAATTTATACCATATATTTTGTTGTTAGCAATATTTCATATGACGATTCATACATCTACATTAAGAGTAGAAAGCAAAATAAGGCAGTTGAATTAAAAAGAATTATACAAGTTAAACTTACCCCATTTAAAGGAAGTTGGAGACAGCAGTAGAAAATAAAATACCTTGAAGATGGCAAGGAAGAAAGTGTATTTTTCTATTTAAAATATGGCCTAATTTCATTAAGACCCTTTATAAAAGCTGTTAAAAGTCAAAACCCTTCTGTCGATTGCGTATATATTACTTTAGACGTCGATTTTTAATTAATCACCCCCTTATCCTCTTCACAAACTCTGGTATCTTCTCCAAATAATTCTCATTCGCCAAAAACCTCACAAATGCGCTGCCCACTATAGCACCGCGGGCGTATTCGCATGCCTTGCTAAAAGTTTCGTTATTGGTAATGCCAAAACCGATAATCGCCGGGTTCTTTAGTTGCATTGCTTTAACGCGTTTGTAGTAATCCTCGATAGCGGTGGACAGCTGCAGGTTTTTTCCTGTAATTGATGAAGATGACAACAGATAAATAAAGCTGTTGGACAGGTCATCGATCTTGCGGATACGCTCCTCCGAGGTTTGCGGTGTAACCAGGAAAATATTACTCAAGCCATTATCGATAAAATGTTTGGCGTATAATGTTTCATACTCATACATTGGCAGGTCTGGAGCAATTATGCCATCTACGCCTACTTCAGCCGCTTTTTTACAGAACCGTTCAATTCCATATTGAACGATAGGGTTCACATAGCCCATTAAAAGGATAGGTATACTGACACGTTTGCGCAGGTCCTTCAATTCTTCGAACAACTGGTTCAGGTTCATGCCATTCGCCAGTGCCTTTTCCGAACTGTGTTGAACGGTAGGTCCATCAGCAACCGGGTCAGAATACGGGAAACCTATTTCCAGGAAATCTACGCCGGCTTTTTCCAATGCCTCGGCAATATCAACCGTCGTATTCAGTTCGGGATAGCCGGCTGTGAAGTAAATGGATAACAGATTATCTTTTTTTGATTCGAAGAGTTTGTTTAGTCGGTTCATTAATAGTTCATGGTTGATGGATCATGGTTCATGGTTGCAGTTTTCTATGAACTATCAACTATGAACCATGAACTACTAAAAATTAAAATACTTTATATATGTGTTCAAGTCCTTATCCCCACGGCCCGAAATGCAGATCACCACATTATCATCCATTTTAAAGGTCATCTTTTCTAAATACGCCAAAGCATGAGCCGTTTCAATAGCCGGGATTATGCCTTCCAGTTGTGAGCAAAGCAAACCTGCCTGCAAAGCTTCATCGTCGGTAATATTCACATATTTCGCACGCTGCACTTTGTATAAATGCGCATGCTGCGGACCAATGCCCGGATAATCCAAGCCTGCTGAGATCGAATAAGGTTCTACGACCTGGCCGTCGTCTGTTTGCATTAATATGGTACGACTACCATGCAAAACACCTTCGCGGCCTAAGAAAGTCGTAGCTGCTGAATGTCCGCTTTCTACTCCCTGCCCAGCTGCCTCAACGGCGATCAGCTTTACCGATTCATTATCCAGAAAATGATAGAACATGCCCATCGCATTACTGCCGCCACCTACACAAGCCATTACATATTGAGGCAGTTCGTTGCCGGTATGTTCCAGCAATTGCTTTTTTGTTTCTAATGAAATGATTGATTGGAATTGGGCCACCATTTCAGGGTAAGGATATGGCCCAACAACCGAGCCTATGATGTAATGCGTATCAACCGGGTTATTGATCCAGTCGCGCATGGCCTCGTTGGTAGCATCCTTAAGTGTTTTACTGCCTGAGGTAGCCGGAACCACCTTTGCACCCAGCATTTTCATACGTGAAACATTTGGTGCCTGGCGCTCCATATCCACTTCACCCATGTATACTACGCATTCAATGCCCATCAAAGCGCAAACCGTAGCGGTAGCCACACCGTGCTGACCTGCGCCTGTTTCAGCGATGATCCGTTTTTTTCCAAGACGACGTGCCAGCAAAATCTGCCCAACAGCATTATTGATTTTATGCGAACCCGTATGGTTCAGGTCCTCCCGCTTGAAAAATATATTAGCGCCGTATTTTTCAGAATACCTTTTTGCCGGATACAGTGGCGAAGGCCGGCCTACATAATCCCTCAAAAGCTGTTCAAATTCAGCTTTAAAACCGGGATCGTTGAGTATCTGGGTATATTGCTGTCTTAGTTCTTCCACGTTGGGGTAAAGCATTTCGGGGATATATGCTCCGCCAAAATCGCCGTAATACCCGTGTTCGTTAACTCCGTATTTCATCGTAATAGTTCGAATGCGTTTTTTAATTTTTCAATATCTTTTAACCCTGGCCCAATCTCAAAGCGGCTGTTCAGGTCAACCCCATAAAATTGCGGGTGCTTGATCGATTTTACTTCTCCCAGATTATCCAGGCTCAGTCCCCCGCTTAAAAAGAAAGGGATATCCAGTTTATACTTATCCAGCAGCGACCAGTCAAAGCTCTTGCCCGAGCCGCCATGCTTATCAGTCTTTGTATCGAACAGGAAAAAGTCTACACTGTCAACATATTGATTCAATCTTTCAAAATCAAAATCCTGGTCAATACTAAATGCCTTTAGCACAGTTACTTTCCCTTTAAACTCGGCGCAAAACGCAGGGCCTTCGTTTCCATGCAACTGAATCACATCAAAATGATATTTATCGATCAGCTGATGTATATTTTCAGCCGTTTCATTCACAAAAACGGCGGTCTTGCCAATGCCCTCTGGAACTCCTGCCAATGTTTCATCATCCAATTCAGCGGCAAAACGCGGCGAAGGAGCATAGCAGATAAACCCTACATAATCGGGGTTTAATGCGGTAACGTCTTCAATATTAGCGCGGTGTTTTAGTCCGCAAATCTTTATTTGCATTAGTTGCTGCTGATTAATGTTTTAAAACTGGTTAATGCGTTCTTGCTTAACAAAGCTTCATCAGCCTCATAAAAGCAATCACCAAATGTTTTTTCAGGATGAATGGTTTTGATAGCCAAAGCCGCATTGCAAACCACCACATTATTCTGGGCGGTGGTGCCGTCACCATTCAGTACACTCATAAATATATCCGCTGATTCTTTTACAGTACTTCCCCCTCCTATTTCTGCAGGATCAAGCTTTTCAAAACCCAAATTCTCAATGCTATTGATTTTTTCGCCCTCGGCAGAAAAGGTTTTAAAGTCGCCGGTTAGTGATACCTCGTCATAACCATCCAAAGCATTCAGAATAGTATATTTTACATCTGATTTTTGATACAGATAAGCATATATTCGGGCCAATTCCAGGTTAAACACCCCCACCATCTGGTTTTTCGGCTTTGCCGGATTTACCATCGGCCCAAGCATATTGAAAAAGGTTTTAACGCCCAATTCTCTGCGTATCGGAGCAACCGTTTTCATTGCGGGATGGAACAATGGTGCGTGCAAAAAGCAGATATTGGATTTATCTAAGCTCCTATTCAGCTTATCGCTTTCATTTGTAAACTGGTAACCCAAAAACTCCATCACATTGGATGAACCGCAACCAGATGATACCCCATAGTTGCCGTGCTTGGCCACTTTATAACCAGCACCAGCCACAACAAACGACGCAAGGGTCGATATATTAAAGGTATCTTTCCCGTCTCCCCCGGTACCGCAAAGATCAATCAGTTCATCTGTTTCCAGGTTGGCTGGCAAACATAGGTCAAGCATCGCATCTCTGAATCCTTCCAATTCATCCACAGTGATGCTACGCATACAATAGGCTGTCATAAATGCCGCCATTTGCGAGTTATTATATTTTCCCTGCGCGATATTGGTCAAAATTTCTTTCGACTGCTCGCGGGTAAATGTTTTATGCTCAAATAAATAGTTTAATATCGCTTTCATGCTAATAGCTAATAAAAAAGGGTTGCCTTGTGGCAACCCTCTTGTAAATATTATTTTTAAACAAACACGGGACTGCCTTACGATTACTCGTTAAGCCACCACCAATTGTTGTTTAATACTTTGTTCATGATCTTGTGCGACAAATATGGAAATAGTTTTTTCTAAAAGCAAGGGGAATTATATTTTTGGTTGATTATGTTGATTAGGTTAAGTGGTTAATTAAGTTAAGTGGTTGATTGAGGTATGAATCATTCAACCACTTAACTTAATCAACTTAATCCAACTCAATCAACTCAATCCAACTTAATCAACCCACAAATGCCCATCCACAAACGCAAATTTAACCCGGAAGATGATTTAGGATTTGGCACCCAGCCGGTGCTTAAGAATCAGCCATTGATACGACAGGACGGTTCTATCAATGTAAAACGCCGCGGGTTGCCGTTTTATAATACCGCCAACAATTATCACAAACTCATCACGATGAGCTGGGGTAAGTTTTGGCTCCTTGTACTGTCCTCTTATTTAATTATTAATACTTTATTTGCTTTTATCTATCTATTCATAGGGGTTGAAAACCTTAATGGTGCAGAAGGAACAAATACTTATCAGCATTTCTGGGATGCTTTTTTCTTCTCAGCGCAAACTATTTCAACGGTTGGCTATGGACACATTAGTCCGAGGGGAATGGCGGCTAATAGCGTGGCGGCATTGGAGTCAATGATGGGCTTACTTGCTTTTGCTTTGGCTACAGGTTTGCTTTATGGGCGTTTTTCGAGACCTACAGCAAAAATTGTTTACAGCAGCAATATGCTGGTAGCTCCCTACAAGGAAAATGCGAAAGGCTTAATGTTCAGACTGGCCAATTTACGCCGGAACACGCTGATCGACCTGCAAATGGAGATCATCTTCTCTTATAATGAAAACGTAGACGGTAAACTGGTGCGGCGGTTCTTTCCACTCGAACTGGAAAGAAAGCGTGTAAGCATACTTACTTTAAGCTGGACTGTCGTTCACCCATTAGACGAAAACAGTCCGCTGAAAGACATGACCTATGAGGATTTGAAAGGCACACAGGCCAGTGTCGCGATCCTATTAAAGGCCTTCGATGATACTTTTTCGCAAACGGTACATTCACGTACTTCCTATAAATGTGATGACATTATCTGGGACGCTAAATTTACGCCTGCATTTGACAGAGATGAAGATGGCACTATTGTTTTAAACCTGCACAAAATTGGTGATTTTGTGAGGTTGTAGTTGCTGAGGGGGGTGTAGTTGTTATAAAGGTTATAGTGGTTGTAAAGGTTAGGGAAAAATCAACGATTACAACATCTTCAACCTCTATAACGTCTTCAACCTTTATAACCTCTAGAACTTTGACTGGCAAAGCTCAATCAGCACCCCGTTAGCACTTTTGGGGTGAAGAAAACACACCAGTTTATTATCGGCGCCTTCTTTAGGTTGATCATTTAAAAGCACAAAACCTTCTTTTTTTAAACGCTCCATTTCAGCCACAATGTCCTCAACGTCAAAGGCTATGTGATGAATTCCCTCGCCTCTTTTTTCAATGAATTTATGGACAGGACTATCCACAGATGAAGGTTCGAGCAACTCAATTTTATTAGGCCCTGATTTCAGAAATGCCGTTTTAACCCCCTCTGACGCAACAGCTTCGATCTTATATACCGTTGTGTTCAGCAATTTCTCATATATCATACCCGCCGCGGCTATATCCTTTACTGCAATACCGATGTGCTCGATCTTTCTCATACCCAAATATTGCAAATAATTACCTTTATCTGATTATTCCTCCTTGTTTGGATTGATTTTAAATAAAAACTTTGCATATCTTTGTAATGTTTAATAATTGATATAAATATGAATCTTCCGATATACCTGGATAATAACGCAACAACGCCCATGGACCCACGGGTACTGGAAGCGATGGTGCCCTATTTTACCCAGAAATTTGGTAATGCTGCGAGCCGCAATCACTCGTTTGGATGGGTGGCAGAAGAAGCTGTTGATTACGCACGTGA
>JAFAKI010000067.1 GCA_019235595.1 Mucilaginibacter sp.
CAAATCACCAAATATTTACCCGGTGCTGAAGAAAATGTTCGATCTGCATAATATTGAAGAAGCGCGGCATATCCTGTTTACCAAAAGTCTACTCAAAACCTATGCAGCCAAAGCAGGCTACTTTAAGCGCACGTTGTATAGCTATGTTATACTGGGTAATATTCTTTTCATCAGAACCATGTATGTAAAAAGAGAAATTTATGAACGCATCGGCCTGGGTAACCCGGACGAAGTTTACAAAATTGCATTCAAAAATTTCAAGCAAAAATTTTCCGAGAAATGCCTGGTAGATATTATTGAATTTGTAAATGAATGGAGAGGCTTTAACCGCGCAACGCGCTGGGCCTGGCGCTGGCTTTTAGGCGCGAAAGTTTAAGAATATCGAACACCGAATTTTGAATGCCGAATAATGAAATACTTCAACATTCGAAATTGGATATTCGACGTTCGATATTTAATACCTCAAAAAGGGCAAACGTTCGAAGGATTCAACCCTTCTTTATCAGCCGTTAGCGTTACATTACCATTTCTATAGGTGATAATCCAGATACTGTCAAAATCGTTATCCGACCAATCCCTGATATTTCCCTGAACACCTAAAGCTTTGGCAAGATGTGGAATCGCATTATGTTCCCAGCATAATATTACTGTACCTTTTTGTTCAAATACATCTTTGGCCACACTTTTATAATCCCCGGTCTCATAACTACTATTAATATCCAGATTATATTTTACCGCGTAAGGTGTGATGGTCTGGAACATCCGTGCCGACTTAGTTTTATCCCCTGTATTAACGGTAGGGATGTAAATTTCGTTAGCGACACCGAATTTCGTAAATAAAATCTTGGGTAAGGCTATTGCCCGGTTGAGTCCCTGGCAATTCAGGTTATTGCCATTATCAGGCTTTTCACCATGCCTGATAATGACCACCTTTAATGATTTCTTCTGACATGAGCCTGTGATGAATGATCCGCAAAGGACCATTAATAAAAAAACAAGACGCATGCAGTTTTTCATTTCTTTTAGTTTTGAACTTCAACTACTTCCTGAACCTTGCCCGGTCTGCCATTTTTAAACGCCGCGCGAGGTTTTAGGCCCAAAAGCTCGAACATGGCCATATCTGTATCAAATGATGGGTTTGGCGTAGTCAACAGTTTCTCACCGGCAAATATGGAATTTGCACCTGCCATAAAACATAAAGCCTGTTCAACCAAACTCATTTCTGTGCGGCCAGCTGACAAACGCACCACCGTTTTCGGCATAATGATACGTGTAGTAGCAATCATGCGCACCATATCCCAAACAGGTACACGAGGCTGATTAGCCAGTGGCGTACCTTGTACCGGCACTAATGCATTAATAGGAACCGATTCCGGATGTTTTGGTAGATTGGACAGTGTTTTCAGCATCGAAATGCGGTCTTCAACCGTTTCCCCTAAACCGATGATACCACCGCTGCAAACTGTTATTTTAGCTTTGCGCACATGTTCAAGAGTTTTCAAGCGGTCATCATAAGTACGGGTGGTAATAATGCGTTTATAATCGTCTTCTGAAGTATCCAGGTTATGATTGTAAGCATACAAACCTGCATCTGCCAAGCGTTGCGCCTGGCTTTCGGTCAGCATACCCAAAGTGCAGCAAACCTCCATATCCAGGTCGTTCACTGCTTTTACCATGTCTATCACCTTATCAAAATCGCGGTTATCACGTACCTCTCGCCATGCAGCGCCCATGCAAAGTCTTGATGCGCCCCCTGCTTTTGCTTTTTCTGCAGCAGCTATTACTTCTTCAGTAGGCATCATAGCGTGAACATTCACACCTGTATTATAACGGGCAGCTTGCGGGCAATAGGCACAATCCTCCGGACAACCACCGGTTTTTATTGATATTAAAGAACTGATCTGTACCTCTGAGTAATCTTTATTTTCACGATGTATGGTTGCAGCCTCGTAAATCAGGTCAAGTAAAGGTTTATGGTATATTTCAGCAATTTCTTCCTTAGTCCAATTGTTTCTAATCTCTGTCATTCGTTTCGGTTTAATTTTTCAAAGTTATGGAAAAGCTCTATTGCTTTTAATGATGATGCAACAAAAGCTTGGTAGCGAGGTAAAGCGGTAACAAAAAACCTGCACAGTCGGTAAAAGTTGTTATAATGATGGATGACGCCACCGCCGGATCCACCCCAACTCTTTTTAATATTAATGGTATAGATGACCCTGTCAATCCGGCAATCACCAGGTTACCTGTCATTGCCAGGAATAAAACCAGGCCAAGCATTGGGTCGGCATCATACATCAGGGCTATTGCAAAAACAATCAAACCGTTCGCCGCCCCGTCAATCAACCCTACAAGAAATTCTTTTATAACTGTACTATAAGCCTGGCTGTCGGTCAAATCACTTAACGAAATACGTCTTACTGTTACTGCTAGCGACTGTGTAGCCGCGTTTCCGCCCATACCGGCTATGATGGTCATATAGGCAGCAATTTGCGGTAATAGGGCCACCGTAGAATCAAAATGCCTGATGATGGACGCGGCCAGATAAGCAGTCGCCAGGTTAATTACCAGCCAGGGTAAACGGCTTTTTACTGCAGCTTTCCAGTTACCACTCAGTTCCTCGTCTTCAGATACGCCTGATATTTTCAATATATCCTCGGTACTTTCCTGCTCCATTACGTCCATGATATCATCGACAGTGATCCGGCCGAGCAACTTCATATGGTCGTCAACAACAGGTATGGTGGTAAGGTTGTATTGGGATATTAATCCAGCTACATCTTCCTGGTCCAGATCAGCTTTAACATAAACAAAATCCCTATTCACCAATTCCGCAACACGGGCATAAGCCGGCGCTTTAAGGATCGACTTTACCGAAAGTATACCCCTAAGCATGTTGTCGTTATCTACCACGTAAATGGTATAAAACTCCTCCATTTCCTCCGACTGGCGAATAATGTCCTCCAAAGCATCCTTTTTATTCTGATTAATATTTACCTTGATGACCTCGGAGTTCATGATACCGCCCGCAGTATCTTCCGGATAGCTCAACAGTGCCCGGATATTGCTGGCGTCTTCCTCATCAATTTCTTCTAGTATTTCCTCCTGATCTTCCTCATCCAGTTGAGAGATAATGTCGGTGGCATCGTCATAATCCAACTCTTCGATGATCTCCGACCGCTTTTCAGGATCAAGACCAATCAGCAATTCGCCGGGCTCCTGCTCCTCATGCATTTCTGCAATAACTTCGGATGCAACGTCAGATGGCAGGATGTTAATGATCTTTTCGCGCGATTCGACCGGAAGTCTTTCGAATAGTATAGCAATCTCTGAAGCATGATACTCTTCCAGAACTTTCTCTAATTCAGCATCATCACCCTCAAGGGCGGTTTTGATGCGCTCGAGGTCTTCCTTTTTAATTTCGAATGATTGCATACCCGACTAAAATAAGGCAAATAAGCGGTAATCGGAAAGAATAAAATGGACACGATAAAGCAATTGATTTTAAAGGATTAATCAGATACTATAATCGTATTTAATTTTAACCGAGGTTAGCTTTTGTAGTTTTGAAATAACCTGGCTAACCTGCATTTTTCGTATGGAAACTTTGATTGAACAAGTGTTATCAAACTGCTGGTCCAACAACTGTAAATTGTCATCTTTGATTATCCGCATTACTTCATTCATTTGCAAATAATCGAATGCGATTGTGTATACGTCATTAACTGTCTTTTCAATGATCTTCGCTCCGTCCAATGCCAATTCCGCCGCTGATTTATAAGCATTGATCAACCCGGGAACACCCAGCAAAGTGCCACCAAAATATCGCACCACTACAACTGCAACATTGGTGATGTTTTTGGAGAGTAACGTATTCAATATTGGTCTGCCTGCTGTTCCTGATGGCTCGCCATCATCATTGAGCTTGAAAACCGAGCGATCAGTACTCCAGCGCATGGCCCAGCAATGGTGATTGGCTTTGGGGTGTTCCTTCTTCAAACCGGCAACGATATTTTTGATGTCCTGATCTGATCTAGCAGGGTAAGCATAACCCAGAAATTTGCTGCCGCGATCGCGGAATACGCCCTCACTTGGTGATTCAATGGTTAAATAAGTATCCTCGAAAAGCATCCGGCAAATATCGCTTAGAAATTGAAGATTTGAGGGAAATAAATGATCACGATTGCAATGATCGCAAGGATAATTCCACCGACATTCAACCGGCTCAGTTTTTCCCTGAATATAAATAAGCCAACTAATGATCCCGCTACGATCACGCCAATGTCCATAATCGAAAATACAGTTGATGGGTGACTGGCCAATGCCTGGTGTGCTTTGATATTGAACAGGATATTACCAAAATTAGCCGTCCCCAACACCCACCCAATCAGTATATGCGGCCATGAAAAGCGCATTTTTTTGGTGAAGACCATGTACATTAATCCTAAAAATGCCACTAAAAAGGCTAAAGTAAAAACGATAAAAAGTGAGGTAGTAAACGGAACAGCTGTGAATTTGGCGATCTGCTTTAATAACACATCAATTACACCCATTCCAACAAAAATCGTCGACAAGTAAAGCCAGGAATTGGTAGACCTTCGTCGTACCGCACGTTTTTGTTTCCACGGGATAAGACAAAGCATGGCCATAATACCAATAGAAATACCTGTAATTTTTATCCCGTTTAAAACCTCTCCGAATATAAAGTAAGATGATAGGACCGGTATAAATAATGACAAGCGCTCAGCTACATCAGTGCGTACAATACCGGTTAAACTAATTGACGCCGCTATAATGATGAACAATAATGGCAATAATACTCCCAGGGACAAATAAGTAAAAATGGGTGCATCCTGAAAACCAGCAAAATGAGGTCTGAAGAACAGCCATGTAAGAAATATAGCTGCTGAATAATTCCACGTAATTGCCTGGTAAACATCAATCTGGTACCGTTTGGCGAGTTTGAGCAACACCGAAACAGCAACACTGCAGCAAATACTTAGAAAGATGTAAAACATTAACTAACAGGCTTATGGTATAAAAACTTCAAACGATCTGTACCAATAATATGTTCCCGGCTCGAAATGCCCTTGATGCAAGGTGCTTTTATCCCACTTTCTAATACTGCTTCACCAGTGAAAACCCGGGCTTCGTCCCAAAGGCCCTCTTTAATAAAGCTATTCAATGTATGCGCACCACCTTCAATAATCACCGACTGAATATCCTGCATATATAACTGAAACAGGATATACTGCGGTACGAACCGCTCAAAATCCTCCAGAGCAATATACTTAACTTTTCCGTCAATATCAGTCTTTATTTCGTTAAACACCAGTGTTTCAACATCCTGATTGTATATATTCAAGCTTTTATTTAATTCGAGTTTACGGTCAATCACGACTCTTTTCGGTGATTTACCCGGCCAGTAGCGATTATTTAGCTGCGGATTATCAATAGCAGCAGTATGTCTTCCGATCAGTACCGCATCTTCTTCGCTGCGCCATTGATGAACCAGCCTACGTGATTCCTCGCCTGTTATCCAAAACCGGCTTTTATTATCAGGGGCAAAATAGCCATCGTTGGTTTGCGCCCATTTCAGGATTACATAGGGCCGTTGTTTTTGCACACGCGTAAAAAAACGACGGTTGAGCCATTGGCATTCAGCCTCTAAAACCCCAACGATTACTTCTATGCCGGCCTCCTTTAGTTTTTCA
>JAFAKI010000097.1 GCA_019235595.1 Mucilaginibacter sp.
GTATAACCTATCATTTTACACATACTGGCGTTTACTTCTGTAAAATGTCCGTCGCCATCCAATACATAAATCGCATCAGAAGCATGTTCGATCAGCGACCGGTATTTTTCTTCACTTTTCTGATACTCGGCCGAGCGCTCTTCTACCCTTTTCTCAAGTTCCGCATTCATCTGTATCACCTCTGCTTCTGCTTTTGACCTGCCTGCATCAATTTTATTCAGCCATATTGCGGTATTCCATATCACAAAAAGGCTCGTCAATAAAAAACAAACGGTTAACAATGAAACTAATATTTCTAAAGGAAACAGTTTGTGATGTTCGGCTTGTATCCTGAGCGAACTAAAGACAATCACCATAATCAGCAAAAGGGTGAACAGCCTCTTTGCCATCTGGCTACCTATAAGCTTGCCGGTAAACACTGATGTAATACCTTTTTGAGGATTCAAAAGTGATGCGGCAATAGATAAAATAAAAAACAAAACAGCCGTTTGGGTGGTCATGGAACTGATATACAAAACCGAAGCGAACAGCGAAACGCCATATAAATACCCAATTAAGGCAATAGCCGACAGGATAGTGACCGTGTGAAACAACCATTGCGACAGCAGATCAAAGGCTCGTTTTTTAATTGAAAGCGTCAAAAGGCCAAACCCGAAAAGGGTAATGCAAATAGCGGTATTAAAGGCCATGCTGCCCGCATAGAAACGGTTAGGCAAAATCTTCCCGGTATCCTTAACAAACAGTACGTCAAGGCCCGTGTTGAAATGAAATATAAATTGCAGAACAGTGATAAATCCGATCAGAATTCCGGAAAATGAAAGAAAAAGATAAAGGGGGTTTCGGTATTGTTTCTGAGAATACTGCGTGGTAAGCAATGCCCCTCCTAACAAAGCAAAACACAGGGCTGTGTTGAACTTCACACTTACGAAACCCGGTATTATCTGCCTTAAAATCAAAACATTCGATACCCAGCCAAGCATAACAACCATACCCGTTGCTATAGCAATGCAGCTGATTACCGTAATTGTTCTATTCTTTTGCAGGATAGTCATAAACAGACCCAAAACCTTTATACGTTAGAAACAAATGCGGGGTTTAAATTTTTAGGCTTAACTAAAACTAATCCAGAATAAATTTATGAGAAAAAACGGCAAATAGCCATACTATTAAGAAGATTAGTTAAAAACAGGATACCATCAAATGGCTCTTTTGCCATCGAGGAAGTTTTTTAATGTTTGTTGTGTAAAATCCGATAATACCAACTCTCCGCTTATGGCCGCGCGTTCAGTCAACAACTCGTCCCAGTTTTCGGTACCTTCCCAAAGTATTTGTTTTAGGCCGCGCAAGGCTTCAGGGTGATAGGAAGCCAGTTTTTGAGTTAATGCCTCTACCTCAGTATCTAAAGTGCTGATATCGGGGTAAACGTCGTTATACAATCCTTTTTCCTTTGCCCAGGCAGCGGTTTGAAAATCTATTGCGCGGATGGTCAGTTGTGAGAATGCCGGCAACCCTATTTTGCGTATCACCGCAGGGGATATAACAAAAGGACCTATACCAATAGCCAGTTCGCTTAGTTTAATAGCTGCCGCTTCTGTTGCCAGGCAATAATCGGCAGCAGCAGCAAGGCCTACCCCACCCCCAACAGCTTTACCTTGTATCCTGGCAATTATGATTTTAGGGGACTTTCGGCAAGCATTGATCACCCGCGCAAAACCCGAGAAAAATTCAGCGCCGGCCTCTTTGTCTTTTATCTGCACCAACTCAGCAAAGCTTGCGCCGGCACAAAAAGTACGATCGCCTTCACTTTTTAAAACGATTACTCTTGTATCCGGGTTGTTTCCGGCATTTTCTATTTCGGTACAAAGCTGTTTTAAAAGATTGGCCGGTAAGGAGTTTTGTGCAGGATGATAAAAACTGATTATGGCGATGCCGTCTTTCAGGCTTGCTGTTACATATCCGTTTGGATTTTCAGACATAGGTTGATTTCAAAGATTCAATGTAAATGTCGACACATTTTGGCGCACCTGCAAACCATTTGACGGTCATATGTCGAAATCGCTTTGAAAAATTGTATAGTAGGCGGAGGCGCCGCTGGAGCCAAATACATTCATTTTTTATACTATAAACAGGCGACTCCTATGGAGTCAATCACTTTATCGTTCCAGCTCCGTAGGAGCTTCCTGTTTATAGAACTATATTTACGATTTGAAATACTTTTACAATGGCTGATATTGAAACCGCCCGTCAGATGGCTATATCGCTTCCGAATGTTGAAGAATATGTCCACGTGGGCCGCCCGGCATTTAAGGTTAAAAATAAGCGGACATTCGTTACTTTATGGCCGGCCGATAACCGCATGACGGTAATACTATCGCCAATAGACCAATCCGTATTCCATTCCTTCGCCCCTTCTATTTTCTATCCAATTCCCAATAAATGGGGATTAAAGGGCGCTACTTATGTCGAGCTTTCAAAAGTGCGGTTGGATATGCTGCAGGATGCCATTACCACCGCCTGGGAAACTGCGAACCGGAAAACTTCCAAAAGATAAAGATTAAGTTTATCTTCGTT
>JAFAKI010000335.1 GCA_019235595.1 Mucilaginibacter sp.
TGGCCGGCGCATCAAAGGAATTGATCGATGCGCTTATCGTTAATCCTAATAACACCGTTGAAGTAGCGCAAACACTTATCCAGGCCATTAATATGCCCGCTGAAGAACAAAGAAGACGTATGGTGCAGATGCGGCAAATGGTTTCTAAATTTAATATATCGCATTGGGTGAGGATATTTATGGACAGACTGAATGAAGTTAAACAGTTACAACGATCAATGATGACGCGTTACGTTGGCTCGGCAACTGAACAATCCATTATCAGCCGCTACAGTAAAACCCAAAACAGGATCATATTCCTGGATTACGATGGTACACTGGTCGATTTTAAACCCGTCATTGATCAGGCAAGCCCCGATGAAGATCTTTATACCGTAATAAGTAATTTAACAGACGACCCTTCTAACCATGTTGTGATCATTAGCGGTCGTAAACACGATATTTTGGGCGAATGGTTTGCCGATTATAATATCGACCTCATAGCTGAGCATGGCGTCTGGTTTAAAAAGCCACATTCCAATTGGCATAAATTGCCGGGGCTTTCTGCGCAATGGAAGCACGATATTTTGCCCGTGATGGAAACATATGTCGACCGTACGCCGGGTACGTTTATCGAAGAGAAATCATATTCACTGGTTTGGCACTATCGTAAGGCCCAAAAGGGCTTGGGTGAGTTAAGGGCAGGGGAGCTAATGAACACCCTTAAATATATTGCCAATGATAAAGGCTTACAGCTATTACCTGGCGATAAAGTGGTGGAAGTGAAGAACATGGAGATCAATAAAGGCAAAGCAGCTTTAACTTTGGTAGACGGAGATAAGTACGATTTTATCATGGCCTTAGGCGACGATTACACCGACGAAGATATATTTAAAGCACTGCCCGAAAGTGCCATCACCATAAAAATAGGAAGTAACCTATCGGCCGCTAAATTTTACCTGCGTACTCCATACGAAGCGCGGAAGTTGTTAAAATCGCTCGCTGAAAACAGCTTTGTCAAGGTTGACCTGCGGCCATGAATGTCATTAGTCACTGGTCATTAGTCAAAATCAAACCAATGACAAATGACCATCAAAGAAAAATAGGCTTGTCCAATTTCATCGCAATACGATAAGCCGCATTCATCAACCCCACATGACTATACGCCTGCGGGAAATTGCCCCACTGACTGCCGTCATTTTCATCCACATCTTCGCTGAAAAGCAGTAAATGGTTGGAGAATTGGAGCAGGTTTTCAAACTCTTTTAAAGCGTCGTCTATGCGCCCTACGGTCGCAAGGGCTTCTACGTACCAGAATGCACAGATAAGAAAGGTAGTGTTTGGTTTGCCAAAATCATCCTTGTATAAATACCTGTAAAATAAACCATTAGATGTCTTTAGCTGTTTTTCTAATGCAGCTAAATGATCTTTTGCCTTTTTTGATGCCGGGTCAAGATAATTCATCATGATCAACTGCAAAGTGCTGGCGTCAAGATTAGGGCTGCTTGCCGAATTGGTGTACACTTTTCTTTTACCATCATAACAGCTTTCGATATGTTTTGCGGCCCGTTTTTTTAACGAGATGGCTTTTCTTACCAATGCGTTGTGTTCAACGGCGCGTGCCATTTTCTCAGCGGCGCTAGCTCCTGCCCATTGAAAAAGGTTACTATAACAGTGAATATTGGCCATGTTACGGAACTCCCATATACCGGCGTCCTTTTCATCAATGGTCTTTTCTATTTTGGTGAGCAGATAATCTATCCAGCGGGCTGAATCTTTTCTTTCTGAAAAGATAAAACGATGGTCGGTGTATAAAGGAAGTACAGAGATCAATACTTGTCCGTAAATATCATTCTGAATGTGCTCATAAGCCTGGTTGCCTATGCGCACAGGCTTATTACCCATATATCCATCGAGGTCATCCAGTAATTTTTCTGTTAATCGTTTCTGACCGGTTATTCCATAGAGCGGTTGATACCTAAAATCCTCGGAAAAAGAAATATCAGTGACATAATTAAAGTACTTCTCCATCTCTTCAAAGTGGCCGATGTGGTTCAGCGAGGTGATCACGTAATAGGTATCACGCAACCAGCAATAACGGTAATCCCAGTTGCGGCCGCTTCCCGGCGACTCAGGTAAACTGGTTGTACTAGCCGCTATAATTGCCCCCGTATCCTCATACTGGTGTATCTTAAGGGCCAGGGCCGAACGAATCACATAAGGCTGATAAAACGGAGCTATTGACGAATGCTTGATCCAGGTTTGCCAGTAACGGGTGGTCTCATGAAGAAAACGTTCTGCCGTGGTGATTAAGGGGGCTTCCAATGGTTCCCCGTAGGTCATAACCAAATACTTGGCTTCGTTCAACACAAAAGCGTGATCGTCAAAAATATAGCTGATAGGGATATTGGTTGTCAGGCGCATATTTTCATCACCACCAAGGTATTGGATATGGTTACTGCCCCTGTTTACCTGCAGCTTGATCTCGCCATATTCAGAAACAGGTGCACACTTCACTTTAATCCTCGGTGAACCTTCCTGCGCTTCTATTTTTCGGATCAGCATTAAAGGCTTATAATAGCGTTGATTTTGGTAAAAACGGGGCGCAAAATCGGTTATACGATATCTGCCGCCGCTTTTCACAATGATTTCGGTAACCAGGATATTGGTATTTTCCTGGTAGTACTGGTGCGAAGTATAGTCGCCCTCTGGTAATATAGAAAATTCACCGCCTTTTTCCTTGTCGAGCAATCCTCCAAAAATAAAGGTGCTGTCAAAGCGGGGCCAGCAAAGCCAATCGATATTTGTATTCTTGTTTACATGCGCCATGTACGCGCAATTGCCTATAATCCCTGTTTGATAGGTATGTCGTGCCATCGGATAAGTATCAGCTTAAGGTTCTTAAATAACTTCAACAATAATCCCTGTATAATGTTGTTGTAATTTTTATTCTATAATGTATATGTATTTGATAGATATTTTGCAATTTGCCTTGACAATGTCATGGATGGCAGTAACTTTATAAATTAAATAAAACCCATAAACCATTAAATTTTAATTCATATGAGCTTAAGATTAGGCGATTTGGCCCCAAACTTTAAGGCCCAAACATCAAAAGGCGAAATAGATTTTTATGAGTACCTTGGCGATAGCTGGGGCGTGTTATTTTCGCACCCTGCAGACTATACACCGGTATGCACAACAGAGTTGGGTAAAACAGCTTCTTTAAAAGATGAATTCGACAAGCGCAACGTAAAAGTAGTTGCATTGAGCGTTGACTCAGTTGAATCGCACAAAGGCTGGATAAACGACATCAACGAAACGCAAAACGTTGAAGTAAATTTCCCTATAATAGGCGATGAGAACCGCGAAATTGCGCTGGCTTATGATATGATCCACCCAAATGCATCACTAACTGCTACAGTGCGTTCGCTGTTTATTATCGCTCCGGATAAAACTATTAAACTGATCATTACTTACCCTGCATCTACCGGCAGAAACTTCCAGGAGATACTTCGTGTTATCGATTCTTTGCAACTAACTGCCTACCATAGCGTTGCTACTCCTGCGGATTGGAAAGATGGTGAGGATGTAGTTGTGGTTCCTGCAATTAAAACTGAAGATATACCAGCTAAGTTCCCTAAGGGTCACAAGGTTATAAAATCTTATCTGCGCACAACACCGCAACCGAATAAATAATTTTTATTTTTTAAATAATTTTATATATTTGAAAAACGGGTTAATATTATAATGCTTTCTGAGAGTTAAAACCAAATTTTATTTCAGTTTGCCTTTAGTTTTTAATCTTATAACACAATTCTTTTTTTAACAGTATTATTAATTATGAAAACTGGAAAAGTAAAATGGTTTAACACACAAAAAGGCTACGGTTTTATCATTACCGATGAAGGCAAAGATCTTTTTGTACATTTCAAAGATGTACAGGGAGGGGTAAATGCTATTAAGGATAATGATAATGTAGAGTATGATGTGGAAGAAGGCAGAAAAGGATTACAGGCGGTAAAGGTGAAAAAGATATAGATTAAACTTATTCTGAATTTGAAACCTCTGCACCAAATTGCAGAGGTTTTTTTATGCAAAAATGAATAAATAACTAAATTAGCCCGGCCCAATTATTGCAATTTATGACTGAAACTGCTTCTCTTAAACCGACCCGCAACGTCACATTACTCGTATTGGTGGCCTCATTAGGCTATTTTGTAGATATCTATGATCTTCTTGTATTTCTTATAGTGAGAAATGATAGTTTAAAAGATGTAGGCGTAGAAAAAAAAGACCTTTTTAATATCGGGATTTCTATTCTTAACTGGCAAATGGCCGGATTGCTCCTGGGGGGGATCCTTTGGGGGGTATTGGGAGATAAGCTGGGGCGTATAAAGGTTCTTTTTGGTTCCATAACACTTTATTCATTGGCCAATTTCGCAAATGGGATGGTACACGACCCAACTACTTATACCATTGTGCGTGTAATTGCCGGTATAGGCCTGGCAGGTGAACTGGGGGCAGGTATAACCCTCGTCAGCGAAACCCTTAGCAAGAAAAACAGAGGCTACGGAACTATGTTTGTTGCATCACTTGGTTTATTTGGGGCCGCGGCCGCGGCGCTTGTGGCAAAGCAAGGCTGGCGTGAAGCTTATTATGTAGGGGGGAGTTTAGGATTTTTACTGTTATTGCTTCGCCTGGGAACTTTTGAGTCGGGGATGTTTAAGAATGTAGCAGAAAGCAAAGTTTCAAGAGGTAACTTTTTCCTTCTATTTACAAACGGCGAGCGTTTGAAAAAATACCTGTGCTGCATTCTGATTGGCGCACCGCTTTGGTATGTTGTTGGTATCCTTATTTCGCAACAGCCTGAATTTGGTAATGCTTTGCATTCTAAAGATATTTTGAAACCGGGCGATAGCATCATGTATGCCTATATTGGGATTGCTGTTGGGGGTATGATAAATGGGTTGCTTGCACAGGTAACAAAATCACGCAAATTGGTGATGTGTATTTTTCTGATACTTTCAGCCATTACCGCTGTAATATATCTCAATGCAATTGGGCTGACTAAGCATCAGTATCAATGGATTTGGTTTTCGATGGGGGTAGGTGTAGGTTACTGGACAACATTTGTAACCATTGCAGCAGAACAGTTTGGTACGAATTTGCGGGCTACAGTTGCCACCACCGTGCCTAACTTTGTACGTGGTTCTCTCATCGTAATCACGTTGGGCTTTAAGAGCCTGGTAAAGAGTAATGGAATGATTGCCAGCGGTTATATTATGATGGGTATACTTACTGTAATTGCCCTGATAGCGCTCAGCCTTTTGAAAGAGACTTTCACCAAAGATTTGGATTATGTTGAGCCGATATAGCCTCCGGTAACTCAAAAATCTGCATTTTTGCCATTGCATGATTACGAAAGAACAGGTAGCCAAAGATTACAAACTAATTCAGGATGAAATATGCTCAGCCCTTGAGCAATGCGACGGTAAAGCACACTTTGAAGAAGAGCTATGGGATCGGGAAGGTGGCGGCGGCGGTCGCACCCGTGTTATTCAAAACGGAAATATTTTTGAGAAAGGCGGCGTGAATTTTTCAGCTGTTCATGGCCATTTACCACAGACGATGAAGAAAGCCCTGAATGTGGATCAGAACGAGTTTTTTGCGACAGGTGTTTCCATTGTTATCCATCCCAATCACCCCATGGTGCCGATTATTCACATGAATATCCGGTACTTTGAGATGCCGGGTTCGGAAGTCAAATGGTTTGGAGGAGGTATTGATCTAACACCTCATTATGTTTTTGAAGACGATGCGAAGTACTTTCATACTAAGCTAAAAACTGTCTGTGATAGTTATCATCACGATTTCTATCATCGTTTTAAACTCTGGGCCGATGATTACTTCTTCATCAAGCATCGAAATGAGACACGTGGCATAGGTGGCATATTTTATGATCGGTTGACAGCCACTGATGAATTAAGCTGGCAACAGGTATTCGAGTTCTCAAAAGCTGTGGGTCGATCTTTCGCGCCGGTTTATACCGAACTAGTCAATCGCAACAGGGATAAAGACTTTAATGAGCTAAATCAGCTGTGGCAATATCAGCGACGCAGCCGTTATGCGGAGTTTAACCTGGTTTATGATGCCGGGACGAAATTCGGGTTGGAAACCAATGGACGTATTGAATCCATTCTGATGAGTTTGCCGCCAACAGCCAAATGGGTATATAATTTTCATCCTGAACCCAATAGCGAAGAAGAAAAAACGTTGGGATTATTAAAGAAGGGGATTAACTGGGTATGATCAGGAAACCAGGTTTTATTGTATTACTGCTCGTTTTAATAATAACTGCATCTTCATTTATTGCGAAACAATCGTTAAAAGGTGCCTGGGAATATGCTGGTGGTATTTATAATGGCAAAAAGGAGGGAGCGCCTACCGATTATAAGCTTCAGCGGAAATACGATAAAGAACATTTTGAGTCATTTTCTATCGATAGCAGCAACGCACCAGAAAAATATGAGGCCGGTAACTATGTGCTTCACGGAGATACCTGTATAGAAACGCAAACCTTTAGCGGACCGCCGACAAAAGTATTGAATATCCCCATCCCATATCTCTATACCATTCGAAATGATACACTTACGCTAAGGGCAACCTTACCCAGCGGGATGACCGTTGAAGAGTATTGGAAACGCATGAAATAATCCGGCATCTCATAGCGTTATCTATATTCATCTGGCTGCCTGTTTTACTCACATTTCGACCTGAATGTGCATAAAAAACCTGCCTTAAAACGAAGTATTTTTTTAACTTCGCAGGTCGGTAAAAAAGCAAGTTTAAACCGGCAATTAAAACCAGGAGACGCTACATAAAAAGAAAATGGCTGACGAAACAGGAAACGGAAACAAACAGGGAGAAGACAGAATAATTCCAATAAATATTGATGAAGAAATGCGATCGGCCTACATTGATTATTCAATGTCGGTTATCGTATCCAGGGCATTACCCGATGTCCGCGACGGATTAAAACCCGTTCACAGGCGTGTACTTTTCGGCATGCTTGATCTGGGGCTTAGCAACAGCAAACCCTATAAAAAATCTGCCCGTATCGTCGGTGAGGTGATGGGTAAGTACCACCCGCACGGCGACTCGTCTGTTTATGACACCATGGTGCGTATGGCCCAGGAGTGGAGCTTACGATACCCGCTGGTCGAAGGACAAGGTAACTATGGATCGATTGACGGTGACAACCCGGCGGCGATGCGTTATACTGAGGCAAGGTTGCAAAAGATTGCCGAGGAGATGCTGGCTGATATCAACAAGGACACCATCGACTTCCAGCTCAACTTTGATGACTCGCTTGAAGAGCCTACTGTACTACCATCAAAATTCCCTAACCTGCTTGTTAACGGTGCTTCGGGTATCGCGGTAGGTATGGCCACTAACATGGCGCCGCATAACCTAACTGAAGTTATCGACGCCACTATGGCGTATATGGATAACCGGCAGATTGAGGTATCGGAATTGATGAAACACATCAAAGGCCCCGATTTCCCGACAGGCGGTATCATTTATGGGTACGAAGGAGTTCGCGATGCGTTTGAAACCGGACGTGGTCGTGTGGTGTTGAGAGCTCGTGCAGAAATTGAAACCTACAGCAATGACCGTGAGCGTATCATTGTAACCGAGATACCTTACCAGGTAAATAAATCGATCATGATCGAGCGTACCGCCGATTTGATCAACGATAAAAAGATTGATGGCATAACCGCTATCCGAGATGAGTCTAACCGCGAGGGTATCCGTATCGTTTATGAGATCAGGAGAGATACCAATGCAGCCATTGTATTGAACAACCTGTACAAATACACCTCGCTGCAAACCTCATTCAGCGTAAACAATATTGCGCTGGTACATGGCCGGCCAATGATGCTCAACCTGAAGGATCTTATCCATCACTTTGTGGATCACCGGTTGGATGTGATTGTTCGCCGTACCAAATTCGAGCTCGCAGAAGCTGAAAAACGCGCACATATCCTTGAAGGCTTATTGATCGCACTTGATCACCTGGATGAAGTGATCGCCTTAATACGTGCGTCCGATACACCAGAATCAGCCCGCGACGGACTGATGACTAAATTCGGTCTGAGTGAGATACAAGCTCGTGCCATTCTGGACATGACCCTGAGAAGGTTAACCGGACTGGAACGCGATAAGATCAAAGCAGAATACGCTGAATTGATGAAGCAGATCGAATACTTAAAATCTGTTTTAGCTGACGAAGGTTTACGTATCCAGATCATCAAAGACGAACTTACCGAGATAAGAGAGAAATATGGCGATGAGCGCAAAACAGAAATTGTGCATTCAT
>JAFAKI010000349.1 GCA_019235595.1 Mucilaginibacter sp.
GAAATACAATGTTCTGTTATTTTCAGTAAATTTACTCGAATAGACCGAATATCTAACAATTATAAACAAAAGATAATGGAGAGCAGCTTTTTTAGTAATTGCCATAAAACCACCGATTTGAAGCTGAAATTTGTGGCTTTTTCAAAAAAATGAAAATTTGTGACATGAATTAAATAAAAAATTTAATTAATTTGCCTCTCGGGAATTTACGTTGCCACATAAAATGTAATGTAAACATTCTCAGTTATCTAATCTTGAAATTGTAAATTTATTCATAATATTTTTACAATAAATTAAAACAAGGCTAATAAATGGGTAAAAAACTACATGATAAAATTGCGTTGTTCAAAGACGCAGAACTGGCCAGAGAAAGAGGCGTTTACCCTTTTTTCAGGCCTATTGAATCCGGGCAGGATACAGAAGTTATTATAGATGGTCAAAGAGTGTTGATGTTCGGTTCAAATTCTTACCTTGGACTAACCAGTCACCCTAAAATCAAAGAAGCTTCTAAAAAAGCTATTGATAAATATGGCACAGGATGCGCCGGATCAAGATTTTTGAATGGAACACTTGATATCCATATTGAACTTGAGCAACGACTTGCAAAATATGTAGGCAAAGAAGCCGCTGTACTCTTCAGTACCGGTTTCCAGGTAAACCTCGGTGTATTATCCTCAATTACCGGCCGTAACGACTACTTAATACTTGATGAATATGATCACGCCTCTTTGATTGACGGTAGCCGTCTTTCATTCTCAAGAGTGATCAAATACGCTCACAACGACATGGCGGACCTGCGTCGTAAATTGAGCATCCTGCCGGAAGACGCTGTAAAGCTTATTTCTGTTGACGGTATATTCAGTATGGAAGGCGACATTGTTAAGCTGCCCGAAATAGTTCAACTTGCTGAGGAATTTGGCGCCAACATTATGGTGGATGACGCCCATAGTCTGGGTGTTATTGGCGAAAAAGGTGCGGGTACAGCTTCGCATTTCGGATTAACTGATGACGTTGACCTTATCATGGGCACATTCAGTAAATCACTGGCGTCATTGGGCGGTTTCATCGCAGCCGATTTCGCAACTATAGATTACTTGAAACACCGTGCCCGTTCATTAATGTTCAGCGCGAGTATGCCTCCAGGTGCCGTAGCAAGTGTTATTGCGGCCCTTGACATTATTGAATCAGAACCAGAGAGAATTGCGAAACTGTGGGAAAATACCAATTATGCCCATAAACTATTAGTAGATGAAGGTTTCGACCTTGGCCCTACCGAAAGTCCGATCCTGCCAATCTATGTTCGCGATAATGAAAAGACATTCATGGTTACCAAATACCTGCAAAACTCGGGCGTGTTTGTTAACCCGGTAGTATCGCCGGCTGTTCCGTCCGACTCATCCTTATTACGTTTCTCATTAATGGCAACCCATACATTTGCCCAGATAGAAGAGGCGATCGACAAAATCAATAAGGTATTCAAAGAGGTCGGCGTGTCGATGATCAAAGAAAATATCTAAAAGATGTCATCCTGGTAAAATTACCGGGATGACTTTTTTAATACCATTTTTAAATACCAATTAAAACCCCTTAACCCAATGAAAAAAGTAATTCCGGTTAGCAATAAAAAAGAACTGGCTAAATTTATCGACTTCCCACACGACCTCTATAAAGATGATCCATACTATGTACCGGAACTATTCATTGCTCAAAGGGACCTGTTAACCACCCATCCGTTTCATAAGCACTCCCAGGTTCAGCCTTTTTTAGCATATGACGGTGATAAAATTGTGGGCCGAATTGCTGCGATTAATAACACCAATCACAATCAATTCAACAAAACCAATGATGGCTTTTTTGGCTATTTTGATTGTGTAAATGATCCGGAAGTTTCAGCGTTGCTATTTGACGCTGTTATAAAATGGTTAAAGGAAAAGAACCTGGATAAAATTGTTGGTCCGGTGAATCCATCAACCAACGAAACCTGTGGTTTATTGATCAAAGGGTTTGATAGTTCGCCAATGGTGATGATGACCTATAACCCAGCTTACTATATTGATCTGGTAGAAAAAGCCGGGTTAAAAAAGCAAGTAGACCTGATTGCCTGGCATTGGGATAAAACCAGCTATAACGACAAATCAGTTCAACTCTTAGATAAATTGCAGGATCGTCTGAAAAGAAACGGTATCACCATACGAAAAGTCAACATGAAGAAATTTAAGGAAGAAGCTGCAGCCCTGCGCGAAGTGTATAACACTGCATGGGACAAAAACATGGGTTTCTTCCCGATGACGAACGAAGAGTTTGACTATACTGCGAAAGACCTTAAAATGATCCTCGACCCGGATTTCTGTCTTTTGGCTGAACAGCATGGCAAAATTGTGGGCTTTGGGGTGGCTATCCCCGATATCAATGCAATTCTGAAGACCATCAAACGTGGCCGTTTGCTTCCTACAGGTATCTTTAAACTTTTATTGAACAAAAGTAAGATCAAAGGTATCCGTATCATGCTTTTAGGTGTGATTGATGGCTATCGCAAAATGGGTATTGAAGCTGTTTTATACGGAAATATCATTAAGGAATACCGCAGGAAAGGCCTGGAATATGCGGAAGCCTCATGGACACTGGAACACAACGATATGGTAAACCGCGCAATCGAAGCAATTGGCGGCGATCCATATAAAAAATACAGGATATACGAAAAAGCGATCTAAGCAACGTATTTACCCCTATCTGTATTTCTAAACGGAATTACCTGAACCAGTCCAAATTCAAGGCTGACTAATTTCATATTTCGGTCAACTTTATAAATTTGCGTCATTGTTTGGTGAAAAATGTACTCTTTTGAGACATTCTAATCAAACATGGCTTTTGCCGCGACACTAAAACTTGAAAAAATAAAAGATGAAAGACAACATTCAACCAGCTAAAGGCAAATTAGGTATTTTGATACCAGGTTTAGGTGCGGTGGCCACGACGTTAATTGCCGGTGTTGAAGCCGTAAAAAAAGGCATATCACAACCTATTGGCTCACTTACTCAGATGGGGCATATACGCTTAGGTAAAAGAACCGAAAACCGTTATCCGAAAATCAAAGATTTTGTTCCCCTGGCTGATCTGAATGACATTGTTTTTGGCGGCTGGGATGTATATGAGGACAACGTATACGAGGCGGCAATGCTGGCAAAAGTATTAGAACCTGGCTTAATAGCTGCCATTAAACCCGAGTTGGAGAAAATAAAACCAATGAAAGCTGCCTTTGACAAAAACTATGCAAAAAACCTGGTTGGCACGCATGTAAAACAGGGTACGCGTCAGCAATTGGCTGATGAAGTGATGGCCGACATCGAAAACTTTAAAGCACAAAACGGCTGCGACAGGATTGTATTGGTGTGGTGCGGCTCAACTGAAATTTATTATGAAGCATCTGAGATACATCAATCATTAGCTGCCTTTGAACAGGCTTTGGCAAACGACGACAAGTTCATATCTCCAAGTATGATCTATGCCTACGCAGCGCTTAAGTTAGGCGTACCTTTTGCCAATGGCGCCCCTAACCTTACAGTTGATATTCCTGCATTGGTTGAACTTTCAAAACAAACTAACACACCTATAGCTGGTAAAGACTTCAAAACAGGCCAAACCCTGATGAAAACAATTTTGGCTCCCGGTTTGGCTGCAAGGTCTTTGGGTATAAGCGGGTGGTTCTCGACTAATATTTTGGGTAACCGTGATGGTTTGGTTTTAGATGATCCGGATAACTTTAAGACTAAAGAAGTTTCTAAACTGGGCGTATTAGAAGATATTTTGCGTCCTGAAGAGAATCACGAATTGTACGGAGACATATTCCACAAGATCCGTATAAACTATTACCCTCCGCATGGCGACAACAAAGAAAGCTGGGATAATATCGACATTTTCGGCTGGTTGGGTTACAAAATGCAGATCAAGATCAATTTTCTTTGCCGCGACTCCATCCTGGCAGCTCCGATCGCATTAGACCTTGCTTTATTTATTGATTTAGCAAAAAGGGCCGAAATGAGCGGTATACAGGAATGGTTATCGTTCTACCTTAAATCTCCGCAAACTTTGCCCGGTTTAAGGCCTGAGAACGACATCTTCAAACAGTTGATGAAACTACAGAATACATTGCGCCACCTGATGGGCGAAGACCTGATAACTCACCTGGGCCTAGACTATTACCAGGACCTGGTTGAAGTATTATAATGCTTTTTCATAAGCTGATATCCACAAGCCTGGGCATAGGATATATTGGCAAAGGTGCCGGGACAGTAGCCGCTGTCGCCTGTTGCGTTTGCTGGTACCTGGCCTGGGCTTCTGGCTATAATCCGGTCACAGCGATCATAATTACCCTATCAATTACCTTGATTGGCGTCTGGTCATCGACAGTCGTTTCCAGGATATGGGGGAAAGACCCCTCGCGGGTAGTTATTGATGAAGTTGCCGGGATGTGCATCAGCCTGCTTTTTATCCCGGTGACTTTCAAATACGTGGTAATAGCATTGGTTCTGTTCCGATTTTTTGATATCGTCAAACCTCTCTTTATCAAAAAAATGGAAATTTTGCCGAGGGGCTGGGGTATTATGCTCGACGACGTATTAGCTGGTATTTACGCAAATATTCTCCTTCAGGCTGCTATTTGGGTCAAGTTACTCTGAGCTCAATACTAAAGAGTTTGTTAATCGTTTGATTGATTTTGACTTTTTGACCACAAAAGTCTGAACGAAATTTTTCTATTTTTGCGGTTAAAGCCAGGCTTATTGAATTATATCAACTGACTGTAGTTATATCAACTAATTGCCGATATATCACACAGATTAAATAAAATTGTATCAACATTAATATAGTTACGCTCAACAACTATTCTGGGGCGGGATGAGTTGAAATTTGCGTAGCTGCACCGAACACATGAATTTGAAAAATATTTACCTGAAAATATTTCTTTTAATGTTGTTGCTAAATTTATCATACTTCACATTTGCACAGGTAACAAAGGTGAGCGGTGTTGTTTCTGACGCAAAAACTAATCAGACCCTTCCCTTCGTAAATGTATTTGCGGCTGACAGTTCCGTCAACATTACAGCTGACGAAGAGGGTAGATATATTTTAACATCAAAACCGGATAAACCATTCAACCAAATCAAGGTTTCCTTTGTAGGATATAAACCAACAACTATAAATGTTAGGCCCGGACAGGAACAGATTGTTAATATCAAACTGGTACCTATAGCTCAGCAATTGAGCGAAGTGGTAATCAAATCCGGTAAAAAGGTCAGATACCGAAACAAGGACAATCCCGCCGTAGAACTTATCCGGCAGGTAATAGCCCATAAAGAACAAAATCGACCGGAAAGCTATGATTATGTTCAGAACAAGGAATATGATAAAATGATGTTTTCGGTGCTCAATGTCTCCCCTACTATCGCCGACAAAAAATTCTTCAAAAAATATAAATTTCTCTTAGACAACAGAGATAGTACCACTGTCCCCGGAAAAAATTTGCTTCCCATTTATCTTGATGAAAAGTTAAGCCAGAATTATTACCGTAAATCGCCGGAAAAAAAGAAAACCGTTTTGCTGGGTGAAAAGAGCGTAAATTTTGGCAGCTATATTGATAACGAGGGATTAGGACAGTATTTCAAACACATGTATTACGAGGTAGATATTTATCAAAATAATATCTTCCTGATGACCAATATGTTCCTGAGCCCAATATGTGATGCGGCTCCTGGTTTTTACAAGTTTTTCATTACCGATACAATTGTTGTCAATAATGCAAAAGTGGTTGAACTGAGTTTTACGCCCCGTAATACAACCGATATGTTGTTTGAAGGTAAGATCTACGTAACATTAGACGGGCATTATGCGGTTCAGCACGCGGGGCTTACAGTTAATAAAAACATCAACCTTAACTTTGTAAAATCATTGCATGTTGATCAGGACTTTGAGCAAAATCCGGATAACAGATACCACTTAAGCAAGAGCAATACCATTGTTGATTTTAGTTTCAACAAAAAAGGGAAAGGCGGTTTATTAGGTATAAGAACAATCACTTATAAAGACTACGTCGTAAATAAACCTATACCAGATACTACTTTTGATGGCCCTGCGCTTGAGGAAAGTGATGAGGCAAGTCGTAGAAGCAATGATTTTTGGACAAAAAACCGCTTGGATACCCTTACTAAGGCGGAATCAAAGGTATACCATAACATTGATACACTTCAATCCATGCCTTCTTACAAGAGGACGATGGACATACTGACCCTCTTGTTAGCAGGTTATAAATCAGTAGGCCCTTTTGAAATAGGCCCCGCCAATACCTTTTATAGCTTTAATCCTGTTGAAGGGTTAAAATTAAGGGTCGGCGGCCGGACAACCCCTGAGTTAAGCAAACGGTATTATTTTGAGACTTATGCGGCATATGGATTTAAAGATGAAAAGTGGAAGTATTTTTTCAGTGCGACATACTCCATTAACAACAAATCCATTTATAAATTCCCGCAGGATTATTTAAGGGTAAGCTACCAAAAGGACACCAAAATCCCGGGACTTGCGTTGCAATTTGTCCAACAGGATAACTTTCTTTTATCATTCAAGCGTGGGAACAACGACAAGTATTTGTACAACGACTTTTACAAGTTCGACTATGTTCATGAATATGAAAGCCATTTCTCATACAGCTTTGGTTTAAGGAGATGGACGCAATCTCCTGCAGGTAGCTTAAGCTTTACGAATGAAATAAATGGTGTCCCGAATATTGTAAATAGTGTCACAACGGCTGAAGTTACCGGCAAACTCAGATATGCACCGCACGAACAGTTTTACCAGGGGAAAATCTACAGGGTGGACATCCCTAACCGGTATCCAATATTCACTTTTGACTATACCCTTGGTCTAAAGAATATACTTGGTGGGCAATACAGTTATAAAAATTTACACTTTGAGATTGACAAACGCTTCTATCTCTCGCAATTAGGTTATGCAGATTGTTCAGCAGAAGCGGTTCGAGTGTTGGGACAAGTTCCATACCCTTTGCTTTCAATACCAAGGGCAAACCAAACTTACGCCTATGATATTTACTCATATAACCTAATGAACTTTTTGGAATTTGTTGATGATCATTATGAGAGCATAAGCGTCGATCAGCACTTTAACGGATTCCTATTCAATAAAATACCATTATTTAAAAAATTGAAATGGCGCGAAACAATGTCGGTTAAAGCGTTGTGGGGTGGCCTTCGTAGTGAAAACGATCCATCTTTACACCCCTCATTGTTTCAATTTCCTATAGATGGGAATGGCCAACCGATCACATATACCTTAGGTAGAACACCTTATGTAGAAGGCAGCGTTGGTATTGAAAACATTTTTAAATTTGTACGAGTGGATTTGGTTAGACGTTTTACCTATTTAGACCATCCGGATGTGGCTAAATGGGGCATCCGGACAAGAGTTCTGTTTACGTTTTAACCTGAGCTTATTAAAGATTATTGCAAAATGGCACAGCAAACATCCTTACGCACTAACGTTCAACTGGGAATCTATAAAGTGATAGATCCTTTTGTGAAAGTGCTGATTAAGTTAGGGCTCACTCCTAATGTGGTCACCACGATAGGATTTATGCTGAATGTTGGTGTTGCTGTGATCTTCATTATAGGAGCTGAAGAGGGCAACCGTGGCGATTTAACTTATGTTGGCTGGGCAGGAGCGTTGATCCTGTTTGCAGGTTTGTTTGATATGCTCGATGGCCAGGTAGCCAGATTGGGAAACATGAAATCGACTTTTGGTGCTTTGTACGATTCGGTGCTCGACCGCTATAGCGAACTGGTAATGTTTCTTGGGATATGCTATTACCTGGTTGCTCACCATTATTTTCTCAGCTCAATTTTTGCCTTTATAGCCCTCATCGGCTCAATGATGGTAAGTTACGTAAGGGCGCGGGCCGAAGGGTTGGGAGTAGATATCAAAGGCGGTTTAATGCAGAGACCTGAAAGGGTGATTACTCTTGGTTTGTTTGCCATGTTGTGCGGAGTTACTTCTTTATAT
>JAFAKI010000034.1 GCA_019235595.1 Mucilaginibacter sp.
GTCGGAACGATATAATCCAGGTACTCAAAAGCGATTGGTTTTACGGTATGACCTTCGGCGCGAAGCTTGTCGATGTATTGAACCATCGCGCTCTTTACTTCGTCATCTACGCCAGGGCTGGATATTGCTTCCTGTAAATAAGCAATCTTCTTTTTAGATTTATCCGGTGACAATGAGCCGGTATATTTTGGAACCGGTAATTGTGAGAGCGTACTGTCGTAATCATCCGCCCCGGCCATCACTTCCAATAAAAGCGCTGCATCCTCAACTGAGCGGGTAATCGGCCCAACCTGGTCAAACGATGAAGCATAGGCAATAACACCATGCCTTGAAATACTGCCGTAAGTTGGTTTTAATCCCACCAAACCACAAAACGAAGCTGGCTGCCGTACCGAACCGCCTGTATCTGTTCCAATTGCTGCATGACACAGATTAGCCTGAACCGCTACGGCCGAACCGCCTGAAGAGCCACCAGCTACTCTTTTGTTATTAGCGTAATTTTTAACCGGACCGTAATAAGAATTTTCGTTAGAGGCCCCCATTGCAAACTCGTCGCAATTACAGCGACCGATAATTATAGCGTCTTCTGCAAGTAATCGTTCAACTATAGTGGATGAGTAAACGGAAGTAAATCCGTCTAATATTTTGGATGAGGCCGTTACTTTATGCCCTTTGTAGCAAATATTGTCCTTAATGCCAATCACCATACCGGCAAGACGACCGGCGGTACCTGCTTTTATACGTGCATCAACAATTTTTGCATTGGCAAGCGCCTCTGCTTCAAAAATTTCATTAAATGCATTCAGATGTGCATTCGATTTGATCTGGGCGAGATAGTTTTTCACCAATCCTTCTACAGTGATCCCGCCTGCCTGAATTTCCCTCTTTATTTCATCCAAAGAGGAATAAAACTTAGTCATGGGCCTAAAATAAAAAACTTATCCGTTGAAATAGAAATTTCAGCAGATAAGTTTATATCAGCAATTATTATAAGAGAATTAATCTGGGAAGATTAGTTCTTTTTTTCTTCAGTGGTATTTGTTGGGTTACTGCTTTCGCCGTTCTGAGCGTCTTTAAATTCCTTCATACCCTTTCCTAAACCTTTCATTAGTTCAGGAATTTTTTTACCGCCAAACAGTATCAATATTGCAATGATGATCAGAATAATTTCTGGTGCGCCTAATGAGCCCATGTTTTTTTAATTTTTAAGTTTTACTTTATTTATTCGTGTGTTGTTTTAACTGGTTCGGTATGTGTTTCAGTATTTGCCGTTTCCGAATGTGCTTCGGTTACGTGGCTTTCTTCTGAAGCTTTACCGTAATTTTCATTGTAAGGTATGGTATTAGGTACACCCTGCGGTTCTGACGTAGGGCTGGTGGTAGAATTTTCATGACTTATAGCCTCAGATTCTGCCGAAGCAGAATGCTCTTCTGTAGCAGCAGGCAATTCGGCCTTCGGCTCTTCAACCGGAGCAGCTGGTGGCTCTGGTTTTCTTTCTTCGTAATTATTGATCTGGTTAGTTATCTCACGTTTCACTCCTTCCGAAGCGTCTTTGAAATCTCTTATCCCCTTTCCCAAACCACGTGCAATTTCGGGAAGTTTTTCGCCCCCAAAAAGCAATAGCGCCACAAAAATGATCAGGATCATCTCCGGACCACCGATATTCAAGAACAATAAAACGCAACTATACATACTTCAAAAATTAATTTACAAATATACAGATTAATATGCGACAAATTTCAAATAATTGCTATTGAGGCGTTAACCAGGCAGCCGGATTAACCGGGGTCGATCCTTTCCATACCTGGAAACTCAGCTTAGGAATACCTGTAACACTTTCAAGTGCCACCGTCCCGATATTTTGTTTCGTACTTACTCTTTGGCCCACAGAAACACTCACTGTTTTCATATTTGAATAAGCCGTAAAGTATTCCCCGTGTTGTATAACAACGAAATAGGTGCCCATCGTATTGTGCACAGCTCTCACATCTCCCTGAAAAACAGCCCTTACAGAAGCATCCTGATTGGTTTTTATGTCGACGCCATTATTTTCACTTGTTATTCCCTCAACGTTATGTTTACCAAACCCCTCCACCACAACACCATTGGTCACCGGCCATGGCAGGCTTCCCCTGTTACCTAAAAAGTCGTTTGACAAACGGGCTGATTCTGGTGTCGCATTCAGCACTTCGCTGGTAGTGGACTTGGCCGTAATGGTTTTGGGCGCACTTGTAACATTTTTGTTAGCCGGGTTTACACCTGCCGCAGCGGCGGCCGCAGCAGCAGCTTTTGCAGCCGCCTCGGCTCTTCTTCTCTGTTCCTCGATCTCTCTCCTAATGGCTGCATTAATCTCCTGATTTGTCCTGGCGATCTTGCGTTGTAAGTCTCTTTGCTGATCTTTTAATTGTCCCTGCTGGCGCGAAAGGTCTGCCACGACTTGGGTCTGGTCTTTTCGTTGTTTTCCCAGCGTTGCCTTTTCCTTAACCTGATCGTTTAGCAGTGTATTCTTTTCTTTTTTGGTGTTATCCAGTTCGTTTATCTTTATATGGAGGTCTTTCTCCGTCCCCATAATATAATT
>JAFAKI010000087.1 GCA_019235595.1 Mucilaginibacter sp.
CAATACACACGATAAATACCGTCCTTAAAACTGCACTGTCTTTTTATAATTAGTTCAAGAGCATTGTAGCAAACGGTTCGGGTAAAGCGTAATATAAGACAAACACTTACCCATGTATAAGAACCCTATTCTCCTTTTGATTGCCACCGTATCGCTGGCATCATGCAAAAAAAACCAGCAAAAAACACCATGTGGAACCCAGGCTTGTACCGATAATTTTGCCAGCGTTGGCATACTTTGCACTGATAATACCGGCAAACCAATTGCAGTTAGTAATTTTACTGTGTACAATGTAACTTCAAATAAGCTACTCCACCCTGGCTATAATGTCGGACTCCTCGTATACGGGTATTATATTGTAGCAACTGATAATAATAAAATGGATTATTCAACCGATGGCGATGTTATTAGGGTGTCGGCTACTGATCCGGCGACCAATCAAACCAAAACTGCCAACCTTAAAATCTCAGGCGGTTGCAATTGCCACGTAGCCCAAATATCCGGGCCGGATACTCTTAAATTTAACTAGGCTTATTCTAGCACTACCGTTTTATTTTTGTAGATAAACACCCGGTCGTCAAATACCACTTTCAGGGCTTTGGCTAATACCGCTGTTTCAATCTCTTTGCCGGCCTTCATCATATCGGCGGCGGTCAGCGAGTGATCGGCCGATATGATTTGTTGTGCGATGATCGGCCCTTCGTCCAGTTCATTGGTTACGAAATGGGCCGTAGCGCCTACCAGTTTTACGCCGCGTTCGTAAGCCTGTTTATAAGGATTGGCGCCCACAAATGCGGGTAAAAAAGAGTGATGTATATTGATGATCTTTTTCGGAAAATGATTTACAAAATCGGGCGATAAAATGCGCATAAATTTGGCCAGGACGATGTAGTCGTATTCGTATTGATCGATAATATCTAATACACGCTGTTCGGATTCAGGATGTGGCCCTTCGTAAGGTACATGGTGAAACGGAACATCAAATCGCTGGCAAATATCCTCCAGATTAGTATAATTGCCAATTACGCATTGTACGCTGGCACCCAGTGTTTTAAAATAGTTTCGAATCAGTATATCCGCCAGGCAATGGTACTCTTTTGTTACCATCACAATTACCTTTTTTACCGGGTCGGGGTTTACTTTGATCAGCGCACCCTCGGGCAGCAATTCTCGCAACTTTTCTTCAAGCGCGTGCCCTTCCGATTGCTTGTTGACCTCCAACCGCATAAAGAACAAGTTCTCTACCTTGTCCACATGCTCATGCATCGACAAAATATTATAACTCTCATTGGCAAGCAGCCCGGATATTTTGGCCACCAGCCCCACCTGGTCGGTACACTGTATAACGATAACCATATTCATTTTAAGCGTCACAATAATAGGTAATTGCGGCTAAAATTTATACCTGTTTGTACTATTCTTCTTTCGCCGATGTAAGCTCCGTAATAGCTTAAAAATTTAATTATTAGTAAAAATGCATTGAGAAAACTGTTCATTTGCAGGTTCGCAATCAAAGTTGATAACTTAAAGAGTATGACGCTGTTTAGAAATATTACATGAGATAAAGTGGTAATAAAATAACCCATGAAGCTGTTGAAAACTTTTTAGTGGAAAAAAATGGGAATTTGTGGTAAAAAATGAAAAAAGTAATTTACTTTTACTTTGGAATAATACCATAGTGTACGCATGTCCCATTTTTTAGGCGAATTTGAATGTAAACTGGATGCCAAAGGCAGGATGATGGTCCCTGTTGGCCTCAAAAAGCAGCTTCCTGAAGCTGATAAAGAGGGCCTTGTGATCAATCGTGGCTTTGAGAAGCATTTGGTTATTTACACCCGCCGCGAATGGGATAAGATTGTTGAAGATCTGAGCAAACTCAACTCATACGAAAAAAAAACGCGCGAATTTATCCGCTATTTCACCCGCGGTGCGTCTGAATTGACACTGGATGCAGCCGGGCGCGTGCTTTTGCCAAAAGCGTTATTGGATTATGCAGGCATTGAGGCTGATGTGGTGCTGGCTTGCCAGTTGAACAGAATCGAGGTGTGGGCGCAAAGTGCTTATGATGCGCAGATGGATAATGAGCCTGAAAATTTCTCAAACCTGGCCGAGGAGGTAATGGGCAATGGAAGGAGGAAGGTAGATGAGTAATTATCACGTTCCGGTAATGTTGCAGGAATGTATCGAGGCGCTGAATATCCGCCCGGATGGTACTTATGTAGATGTGACCTTCGGTGGGGGTGGCCACTCGCGCGAGATCATGAAGCACCTGGGTAAAGATGGCCGACTGCTGGCTTTTGACCAGGATGCTGATGCGCAGCAAAATATAATTGCCGACGATCGTTTTGAATTTATCGATCAGAATTTCCGTTACCTGAAAAACTTCACCCGTTTGCACAATGCGATCCCGGTAGATGGTATCCTGGCCGACCTCGGAGTATCATCTTACCAGTTCGATCAGGCTGAACGTGGCTTTTCCATTCGTTTTGATGCGGAGTTGGATATGCGCATGAATCAGTCCTCAGGGTTGAGCGCTAAAGAGGTTGTCAATAATTATAGCGAGGCTGATCTGCACAGAATTTTCGGGATTTATGGCGAGATCAAGAATGCGAAATCTCTCGCAAAGTCAATTGTGACTGCGCGGTTAAATGGGCCGCTTAATACAGTTGCTGATTTGAAAAATGCTATCAGTAATCTGATCCCGAAAGGGAAAGAAAATAAATACCTGGCGCAGGTGTTCCAGGCATTGCGTATCGAGGTAAATCAGGAGTTGGAGGCTCTAAAGGATTTTCTGATCCAGTCGGCAGATGTGCTGGTGCCTGGTGGCAGACTGGTGGTAATGTCTTACCATTCGCTGGAAGACAGACTGGTGAAGAATTTCATCGCCAAAGGAAAATTCAGCGGCGAAGTGGAGAAGGATTTTTATGGAAATGACCAAAAGCCTTTTGATGCAGTAAGTCGCGGTGCGATAACAGCATCAGAAGAAGAAATAAAAAACAATAACAGGGCACGGAGCGCTAAACTAAGAATAGCTGTAAAGAAATGACGAATCGTTTGCGTACAGAAATTCAGGAAGAAGAGGCTGAAAAAGAACTCGTTGTTGAGGAAAAACAACCTGCAAAGGAGATTTCCGAAGGGGTGCTATGGCAGCTTTTTAAGAGAAATGTGAATGCGGAAAAAGCGACAAGCGCTTTGCCGTTCATTCTATTTCTTGTGCTTTTGGGTATGCTCTACCTCGGTAATATGCACCTGGCCGAACGGAACCTGCGGGACATCGACAAGATGACTAAGGAGGTAAAGGAGCTGACCTGGGATTATAAAACTACCAAAGCCGATTTGGCTTTTAAAAGCACGCTGAGCGAAGTGGCCAAGCGTGTGGATACATTGGGGATTAAGGAATCTATTGAACCGCCGCAGCGATTAAATGATAAGGAGGACAAGGATGGGAATTAGGACGAACATACTTTTAAGAGTGTACCTCGCATTCGGGCTCATTTTGCTGTTTGCGGGGGCTGTCGTTGTTCAGCTTTGCCGTGTTCAATATATCCAGGGGCCTAAGTGGAGGGCGATGGCAAAAACCATGTCGGCCCAATATGTTAACATAGAAGCAGAACGGGGGAATATTTTCGCGTCAGACGGCAGCCTGCTTGCTACTTCGGTGCCTGAATATGAACTGCACATGGATATGTTGGCGGGTGGTATCGCGGATGATGATGTTTTCCAGGAAAAGGTGGATTCACTGGCCCTGTGCCTGTCTAAGTTTTACGGCGATAAATCTAGAAGTGAATATGCGCGGATGTTGCGTGAGGCCCGTAAAGATGGTGAGCGTTATCTGTTGATCAGAAGGAAAGTGGGTTTCCAGGAATTAAAGGAGATTCGCAAGTTCCCGATCTTCAATATGGGTAAATATAAGGGCGGCCTGATTGTGATACAGCAAAACAAGCGTATCCTGCCGTTCCGCTCATTGGCATCACGCACCATTGGTTATAAAAACGACAATGCTAAAAATGCAGCCGGTAAACCGGTTACTGTTGGTTTAGAGGGTGCTTATGCTGAATACATCAACGGTGAGAATGGCAAACGCCTGATGCAACGTATGGCCGGCAATGTTTGGATGCCGGTGAATAACGATGGCAATGAAGTAGACCCAAAAGAAGGCGCTGATATTATTTCGACCATCGACGTAAACTTCCAGGATGTGGCGCAGGCTGCATTGAAAAAACAATTA
>JAFAKI010000113.1 GCA_019235595.1 Mucilaginibacter sp.
CTCGAGCCGGTGTATGGCATCATTCTGTCCTTCCTTTTTTTTGGTGACATGAACAAAATGACCACTGGTTTTTGGGTCGGCGCCGTCATTATTTTGTCGACGATTTTCCTTTTTCCGGTCGCCCAAAAGCAGGTAGCCAGGAGAAGAAATGGCTAACCATTCTTCATCTGTTTTTCTTTCAAACGTCTCTGGTAAATTCCCAAAATCCCCCGCGAATTTCCATTCCCTGAAAGCTAAGATTTGTTTAAAGCCGGCACCTCCTAAAACGCATTTTAAGCCCCTATAAACGACTCTGAGAAAATACCTATCGTAACCCTCTCCAAAATCACTTCGTGCGCTTAGGCGCAAAATCATTTTTCTACTTAGTGTAGTTAATTGAAATCATAAAATTCTTCGCTCATTGGCTAAAAACCAAACACAAATCGCAAATATTTTTTGATTAATTCGTCAAACATAATTTTTCATTATTTTTATAATCAAATATTTAAAACAGTTATATCAATTCTTAGTTCAACAAAATAAGTTTTTATTTTTCTTCAAAAACTAATATTTTTAGCATTGAAAACAGCAGAACAATTTTTTAACACTCATATATTTTATAATCAATAGTTTATTCAATATTAATTAACCAAATACTTCATCAATAGAATTTGATGCGTGCTTTCAACAAGTGTGTACTGAATTCAAAAATGAGGGTTTCAAAAAAATCGACGCCAGTGCAGGTTTGTATGCGAAAGAGGTTTTGGTGCGAAGAATCCCCGCCAACTTTCCACAGAATTTTTCACCAGGAAATTGATGGAGAAAAGAGCTGAATTTTTCGAGCGTCGATGGGCTGTCCGACGTCTCCCCTCCTGCCCTCGGCCAAAAAACTGTAACGGACATTTCGACTCCAGAAAGTGGCTCCTTCTTCAATTTTTCAATTTTCGATTTTTCGTAAAAAGCGAGTCTTTGATTTTGCTGATTTGTGATACCACTACCCTTTTTGTAGATTTATAAATGGGGCAGAAATTCGACTCGAATTTTCGCACAACGTAAAAACCGCATCCGTTTCACCGCTTTTAAAATTGAGATCATCATGAGAATAAAAACGATGTTCATCATCTTCGTCACCGTACTGCTTACGATAGTGATCATGCAAAACTCCAAAGAGGTTCCGTTCACTTTTCTGTTCGCCACATTCTACCTTTCAAAGCTAGTCATGTTACTGACAGTGGCTGTCGTTTCTTTTATTCTCGGTGTACTGGTTGGGCGGCCGGGCAGACCGAAATATATACAAGGCCGCGATGAGGAGTTTGAGGAATCAAAAACAAAACCTGATACACTAAGTCAGGAAGACAGAGATTATATAAGTTAAACTATGGAAAACAAACTAGGATTTATCGGACTCGGAAACATGGGTCTTGAAATGGCCAAAAACCTCATCGCAGCGGGCTACTATTTGCAGGTCTATAACCGCAGTGCAGGCAAGGCCGATGAGCTGGACCAGTCGTCCATCACCCGATGCAAAACACCGGCCGAAGCGGCGGCAAATGTACCGGTGGTAATCACCATGCTTTCGGACGATGATGCAGTGACAGAAACAACGATTGGCAAGGATGGGATACTGCAAACTTTGCAAGCCGGAGGCATTCATATTTCGATGAGCACCATCTCTCCTGACGCCTCAGAAAAGCTGGCTGCGGCGCACCAAAAAGCAGGCAGCAAATACCTGGCTTCGCCCGTGTTTGGAAGGCCCGAAGCGGCCGCTGCTAAAAAGCTCTGGATTTGCGTATCCGGAGACGCGGAAGCCAAAGCAACCGTACAGCCGATTCTCGATGCATTAGGACAAGGCACCATTGACTTTGGCGACAGTATAGGCGGCGCCAATGTAGTGAAGATCGTTGGAAACTTCATGATCTTCGCTTCTGTGGAAATGATGGCCGAGGCTTTTGCATTATCGGAGAAGCAGGGACTGGATCGCGCCCAGGTAGCCGACTTCTTCGGCTCGACTTTATTCAATGCACCCGTCTATCAAAATTATGGCAGGCTCATTGCCAATAAAGCTTACGAGCCTGTCCGGTTTAAAGCGAAGTTGGGTTACAAAGACGTGAGCCTGGCTTTCGATCTTGCTCAGCAAAGCGGCACGCCAATGCCTATCGGCTCCGCATTGCTAAACCGTATGCTCACCGCTGTAGCCAAAGGCTGGGGCGACCGTGACTGCGTAGAAGCGTTTGACCGGGGAGTGGCGGAAGACGCCGGCCTGGCTTAATTTCGAATTTCGAATGTTCAATTTCGAATTTGTTAAAATTGATAGCTAAATTCGAAATTGTAAATCCGAAATTCGACATCAATAGAAAACCTGGTTTGTCTTTTCCAACTCCGACAGATCAGGTTTTTTGTTGAATAGGCCGAACACCGAAGCTCCGCTGCCGCTCATGCTGCTGTAGATAGCACCCGATTCATAGAGCGCGGCCTTAACGCCACGGATTACTGGATGATTTTTAAAGACTGATTCCTCGAAATCGTTTTTTATACGATGTTTCCATTCGGCAACAGGGAGCTTGATCAACTCTTTCAGAGATCGGTTTACCGGAGCTGGCTTAACACCCCGGTAGGCCTCGGCGGTAGACACGTGCGCAGGAGGCATTACAAGGGCTATGTGGTAGCTTGAAAGGTCTAACTGGATATCTTCGAACCTGTCGCCTTTTTCGAAAGCGAATACTGGCTTATTTTCGATGAAGAAGGCACAGTCGGCACCCAACTGCCGGGCGTACTCGAGCATTTGCTCAGTGGTTAGCTTTAAATCGAACAAATTATTGATTAGTTTGATGAAAAACGCAGCGTTGGCCGAACCTCCGCCCAAACCTGCTCCTATCGGGATGTGTTTCAGCAAATAAATGTTTACCGGAGGCAGGTCATAATCTTTACTCATCAGGTAATAGCCTTTAATGCACAGGTTATCCTCTATTCTACCGGGTATTTCCAGTCCGGATGAATGAAAGGTTAACTCATCTCCCGGTAAAGCCTCCAAAGCGTCGTAAATAGGCAAAGGATAAAAAATAGTTTCGATATTATGATAGCCATCCGGACGGCGGCCTGTAATGTTGATGCCGATATTGATCTTGGCGCTTGGAAATACGATCATTCAGATTGATTAACATCGGATGTATTTTTGCACATCCGTAGGATACCAAAAATAGATTATTTTTATTTGTATTCCTTAAGTTGGATTAAGTTGATTGAGTTAAGTGGTTGATTAAGTTTAAAAAATAAGCCTAACCATTCAACTTAATCAACTTAATCAACACAATCAACTAAAATGAAACAGTACCTCGATTTGATGAAGCATGTTTTGGAGACCGGTACCCAAAAGCATGACCGTACCGGAACCGGTACCCTTAGCGTATTTGGCTACCAGATGCGTTTTAACCTCCAGGAAGGCTTTCCGCTGGTGACGACCAAGAAACTGCACCTTAAATCGATCATACACGAGCTGATTTGGTTTTTGAAGGGTGATACCAATATTGCCTACCTGAAAGAAAACGGCGTGCGCATATGGGACGAGTGGGCCGATGAACAGGGTAACCTTGGCCCGGTGTATGGTCACCAATGGCGGTCATGGCCAAAACCTGATGGCGGGCATATCGATCAGATCACCCAGGTGGTGAACACGATCAAAAAGAACCCTGACTCGCGACGCATTATTGTTTCGGCATGGAACGTTGCCGAAGTGGAGCACATGGCACTTCCACCATGTCACAGCCTGTTCCAGTTCTATGTAGCCGATGGAAAGTTATCGTGCCAGTTGTATCAGCGTAGTGCTGACATATTTTTAGGCGTTCCGTTTAATATCGCTTCTTACGCTTTACTTACTATGATGATGGCACAGGTATGCGATCTGCAGCCAGGTGATTTCATTCACACCTTTGGCGATGCCCACTTATACAACAATCACATCGAACAAGCAAACCTGCAACTAAGCCGCGAGCCAAGGCCGCTGCCAACTATGAAGATCAATCCGGACGTGAAAGATATCTTCCAGTTTAAATATGAAGACTTTACTTTGGAGAACTATGATCCGTGGCCGCACATAAAGGGCGCAGTCGCGGTTTGATAATAATTCCTAAATTTGTATATGACTTCCATTGAGATAAAAACCGAAATACAAAAGGTCCTTGATCAGGTTCCGGAAAGTGTGCTTCAAAACGTATTGGATTTTTTGAAAGAGTTGCAGACTAAATCTTCAGATAATATAAAATTCGCCAACAATTTAAGAAGGATTATTTCTGAAGATAGGGAATTGCTCGAAAAGCTCGCCCAATGATCGACTTATTAAAAGCGAACTACGCTCATAATGAATTGATAGACGAATTTGGCGGCAGCAAAGGTATCAGAGACCAAGGCGGATTAGAAGCTGCTCTTCATCGCCCGTATGCTACTTTCGACGGAATCGATCTTTATCCAACCGCAGTTGAAAAGGCTGCAGCAATCTTCGAAAGCATAATCATCAATCATCCATTTATTGACGGTAACAAACGTGTCGCTTACGCATTAATGCGGTCGATGCTAATTGAAAACGATTTTGATATAGCAGCTTCTAAAGATGACAAGTATGAGATGACCATTGCAGCAAGTAAAGGGGAAATTGGATTTGATGAAATAAAACAATGGTTAGCTATACGAATAATAGAAAACAACCTATGACAGTTACCATCGTCGTCGCTATAGCCGAGAATTATGCCATCGGTAAACACAATCAATTGCTCTGGCATATGCCGGCCGATCTGAAACACTTTAAACAGATCACTTCAGGGCATACGGTGATCATGGGTCGCAAAACTTACGACTCTGTGGGTAAACCGCTGCCTAACCGCCGCAATATTATCATCACCCGCCAGGACATTATTATTCCAGGATGTGAAGTAGTGAAATCAGTTGATGCAGCGCTAGAACTTTGCAAGGGCGAGGAAGAAGTATTTATTGTTGGCGGTGCCGAGATTTACAAATTGGCGATGAACAAAACTGACCGCATTTATCTTACCATCATACATCACTCATTTGATGCCGACAGCTTTTTCCCGGAAATTGATTACATGGAATGGAAAGAAACTGCCAGAGAAGATCATAGACCCGATGAAAAACATAAGTACGCTTATTCATTTATCACACTCGATCGCGTTTAACATCTGAATGCAATAATTTGTTTGAAGATAAAATTTTATGGTTATAAAATTTTATTAGATTTGCCGTCTTGTTTAAAAAAGCTTATAGACTAATTTATTACATATTCTAATTTACAATGCAAGGTAAAGGGGTTATTAAATTTTTTGCAATTCTGCTGGCAATAGTATGCTTATACCAAATGTCGTTCACGTGGGTGGCAAATAAAGTAGAGAGTGATGCAAAAACATACGCCAAAGGCAATACGGCCAAAGAAAAGGCGTACCTGGACTCGATGGAGACACAACCCGTGTATCCGGTATTCAAACACACTTATCAATACTGCAAGGCAAAGGAGCTGCAATTAGGCCTCGACTTACAGGGTGGTATGAGTGTAACCATGCAGGTATCGCTGCGCGACCTGGTAAAAGCTTTATCCGGTAATAACCCTGATGTAGTTTTTAGTCAGGCATTGGACAAAGCTGATGTTGATAGCCGTACCAGCCAAAGCGATTACATTACGCTTTTTGTAACTGAGTACGAAAAATTAAATCCAAACGGTAAGCTGGCTTCTTTGTTCGCGACACAGGCAAACAAAGATCACGTAAAGTTCAATTCAACCAATACTGAAGTTGAAGCTTTCCTGAAAGATCAGGCTGACGTAGCTGTACAACAAACCTACACGGTATTAAATACCCGTATAGATCAGTTAGGGGTAGTTCAGCCAAACATCCAGCTTTTAAAAGACCGTAATCAGATATTAATTGAGTTGCCCGGCATTACCGAACAAGATCGTGTTCGCAAGCTGTTACAGGGAACTGCAAAGCTGGAGTTCTTCAAAACTTATGATAATACTGAGGCTTATGGTATATTAAGCAATGTAAATAGCTTCCTGGCTGCAAAAGCTAAAAGTACGGCTAAGGACACTGCCGCAAAAACTGCTGCCGCAGCTACTACAGCTAAAAAGGACACCTCAAAAGCTGGCCTGTCTTTATTAAATAAAGTAAACAAGAGCGCTTCTAAAGATACTTCGCTGTTAAACAACAAGGCACAATTAGCTGCGCAGAACCCATTATTCTCCATTTTGCAGCCTGCGACTTACCAGGCACAAAACGGACAACCTCAATTGCGTCCGGGACCGGTTGTAGGTTACGCAGCACAAAAAGACACTGCTAAGGTTAATACTTACCTGCACAGTGCGGATGTTAAATCGCAGATGCCTCAAACTATTAAATTCTTGTGGGGCGTAAAACCACTCGAAAAAACAAAAATATTTGAACTGTATGCAATAAGACTTGCCGGTGCAGATAACAGTGCGGTGCTTACAGGCGACGTTGTAAACGATGCCAGAAGCGACATCGACCAAACTAAAGGCGGTTGGGAAGTAACCATGTACATGAACCCTCAGGGTGCACAGAAATGGGAGGAAATAACTGCAGAAGCCGCTCCGGCAAGCCCTAATGCACAAGGAAAAGCCATCGCTATCGTCCTGGACGATAACGTGTACTCTGCCCCTTCTGTAAATGGTAAGATTTCTGGTGGCGTTTCATCCATCTCAGGTGGCAACTTTACACAGGAAGATACCAAAGACTTGGCCAACGTATTAAAGGCAGGTCGCTTACCTGCTCCTGCGCTTATCGTGTCAGAAGCAACTGTGGGTGCAACGTTAGGTCAGCAGGCTATTCATGCTGGTCTGTTATCATCCTTAATGGGCTTTGTGGTAGTGCTGGTGTTCATGATTGCCTACTACAACCGTGCTGGTACAGTAGCTGTTGTTGCGGTATTGATCAACGTTTTCTTCCTGATGGGTGTATTGATCAGTATTGGTTCGGTGCTAACCATGCCGGGCGTTGCCGGTATCGTGTTAACGCTAGGTATATCGGTGGATGCCAACGTACTGATCTACGAAAGGGCACGTGAAGAACTGTTACTCGGCAAGTCGATAAAACTGGCCGTAGCAGATGGTTTCAAACATGCTTTGTGGTCAATCCTCGACTCTAACATCAGTACCTTCCTTACCGGTGCAATCCTATTTGTATTCGGTAGCGGCCCTATCAAAGGCTTCGCGGTAGTATTAATGATCGGTATCGTTACATCATTATTCTGTTCGTTATTGATCTCAAGGATTATTTTTGAATGGATGATCACCAAAGGCTGGGATATCAAATTCTCGAACCCATGGAGCTCGCACACTTTCAAGAATGCCAATTTTGGATTCGTAAAGAATCGTTTTAAATTCTATATATTCTCTGGTGTATTTATCCTCGCAGGTGTTATATCCATGTTTACGCAAGGCTTTAACTATGGTGTGGATTTCGTCGGGGGGCGTAACTATATTGTCCAGTTCGATAATAAAGATGTAACCACCGAACAGGTGCACAGTGCAATAGACAAAGTACTGGGTGCTAGTGAAGTTAAAACATTTGGTGGCAGTAGCATCAGTATCACTACCAAGTACCTGATTGAGGAAAATACAACAACTGCTGATGCAAAGGTAAGACAAACGCTGATTAATGCTTTAAATCAGAACCCTGCAACAAAGGTTACAGATAAGAATATCACCAAATATCAGAAAGTTAAAGCCACTATAGCCGAAGGTTTAAAACGCTCCGCTTTCTGGACTGTGGCTTTCGCCATTATCGTAATATCAGCTTACATCTTGCTGCGTTTCCGCAAATGGCAGTTCAGTTTGGGTGCGATGGTGGCAACTGCACACGATGCATTGATGGTATTATCATTCTTCACGTTGTTCAGAAACTTCATACCGTTCCTGGATATTGACCAATCGTTTATCGCAGCCATATTGACGGTAATCGGCTATTCAATCAATGACACCGTAGTGGTATTCGACCGTATCCGCGAATACTTAAGCCTGCACCATTCAAAAACCGACGATCCTAAAGAAGTGATCAACCATGCGATCAATAAAACGTTAAGCCGTACTATTATCACCGCTTTGACAGTATTATTCGTATTGATCGTGTTATTCATCTTCGGTGGTGAAGTGATCCGGGGCTTCTCGTTCGCCTTATTAGTGGGTGTATGTTTTGGTACTTACTCATCTATATGTATTGCGACTCCGATCATCATCGACTTCGGCAAAAAAGACCTGAAATAAAGTCATATAACGGTTATTTTAAAGGCTCCAAACAACATTTGGAGCCTTTTTGTTTAGTATTGCATATACTAAATACATAACTATGGAAACGACAAATTCATCCCGGTTTCCTTTGGTGGTGATAGTTGGGGGCGGTTTCGGCGGTCTTGAAGTGGCTAAAGCTTTGGCCAATGAACCGGTAGACGTGTTAATGCTCGATAAACACAATTACCACACTTTCCAGCCCTTATTATACCAGGTGGCAACCGGCAGCCTTGAGGCGGGTTCTATTGCCTTTTCACTCCGTAAAAACTTTGATAATCAGAAAAACTTTCGTTTCAGGGTTGCTGAAGTGACCAAAATAAATCCTGAAAAAAATTCGATTGACAGCTCGATTGGGGAGATCAAATATGACTACCTGGTCATCGCTACCGGATCGACGACAAACTTCTTCGATAATGAGAGTATCGAATACCATGCCATGCCGATGAAATCGGTACCAGAAGCGCTGAACCTGCGTTATATGATTTTGCAGCACCTGGAAGAAGCTGTCTTAAAAAATACACCTGACGAACGCGAACCCTATCTGAGCTTCGTGCTGGTTGGTGCTGGTCCTACCGGTGTTGAGCTTGCAGGTGCTTTGGCCGAGCTGCGAAACAATATTCTTTGCAAGGATTATCCTGAATTAAAGAAGGAGGAAATGAAAGTTTACCTGGCCGACTTTATGCCACGGGTACTGGGCGCCATGTCGGAAGAGGCGTCAGCAGCAGCAAAAGGCTTCCTGACCAAAATGGGTGTGGAAGTAATGCTGAATGCCAAGGTAGAGAACTACGACGGCGAGGTGATCACCTTTGAAGGTGGTAAAACCATACGAAGCAAAAACGTGATATGGTCGGCCGGGGTTATGGGCAATATTCTTGAGGGGATTGACAAAGACATTATACAAAGAGGCAACCGCATAAAAACGGATAGCATTTGTCGCGTGGAAGGAATAAGCAATGTGTTTGCGATTGGCGACGTTGCGGCTATGATCACGAAGGATACACCGAAAGGTCATCCCGGTGTGGCACAAGTAGCTATACAAATGGGTAAAGCTACCGGCGAAAATATTCTCCACATCATAAAAGGTGAGGCGACAAAACCATTTAAATATTTTGATAAAGGTTCATTGGCCACAATAGGACGCAACAAAGCAGTTGCCGATCTGGGCAAGGTCAAGTTCCAGGGATTTTTTGCCTGGGTAATATGGATGTTTGTTCACCTGATCTCGCTTTTAGGATTCAGAAACAAGGCCATCGTATTTGTTAGCTGGGTAGGAAATTATCTTACTTACAACGGGGGTTCCAGACTAATTATCAGGAAGTTCGTAAAGGACGATCCTTTGCATGAAGCTGAACTTGTCACACATGAAGACTAAAGGAAATATCCTGTTATATTAGCTTAAAATACACCCATAGTATGAGATCATTGCTAATAAGTGTTAGTCTGGCTTTTATTGCATTTGCAGGCTACGCGCAGGATGAAACAGTAAGAATTTCGCAGGTAAATAGCGCAATCCCTACACAGCAAGGCGACTCGGTCAAGCTAAAGATTGATGGCACCAGCGCATATTATCAAAAGACAGTTAAAGTGGACACCGGCATCGGTGTAAGCCTGATCTACCTTCGCGCTCTACAATTCATGGCGGCGAAAAACTTCCAGCAAACTTATGGTTTTGAGCAGGAAGGCAAACAGATATTCACTACTACGCAGGATCTGAATACTAACCCATTTACGATTGGTAATTACCTGGATAATATCGATCCGTTTACGGTTCAGTTTGCGATAACTATTGATATGAAGAAGCAGCGTTATCGCTATACCATTCATAACGTGATATTTTACAGACCTACAGATACCGGGAACCAACGGATGACACTATATGAAATGTATCTGCGGGAAACCAACGGCGATTCGCGATCTATAAAAAAAGATGCCAGAAAAGTGGTTGATGCCTTTGAAAAATACATCAGCTCGTTAACGGCCGAACTTAGAGAAAGCATTAATCATAAGGCAATGATCTACGATACCAAATTCTAAGCACATGGCCACAAACATCCAAATCACCGAATGCCCGCGGGATGCCATGCAGGGGATTAATCATTTTATTCCCACTGAAATTAAGGCTGCGTATATCAATCTACTCTTACAGGTCGGTTTTGATACGATCGACTTCGGGAGCTTTGTTTCGCCGAAAGTAATACCCCAGATGCAGGATACCGCACAGGTATTACAAAAGCTGGATTTGAATAATTCCCGGTCGAAGTTACTGGCCATTATTGCCAACTATAGAGGTGCTGAAGATGCTGCACAACATGAGCAGATCACTTACCTGGGCTTTCCTTTCTCCATATCAGAAACCTTCCAGCAGCGCAATGCTAATACCAGCATTGCCGAAGCATTTGAAATTGTTAAGCGGATAAAGGCATTAAGCGATACCAGGGGGAAAAAGCTGTTGGTTTACTTGTCGATGGGCTTTGGCAATCCGTATGGCGACGAATGGCATAACGACATCGTGCTGCACTGGGCAAAAAAACTGATCGATGAGGGCATTGAGTATATCTCGCTGGCGGATACTATTGGCATTGCTGCCCCGGAGCAAATAGAAAGTTTGTATTCCACTTTGTCGGGCCATTTTAAAGAAACAGTTTGGGGTGTTCATTTGCATTCTACGCCCGATACCTGGAAACACAAAATAGACGCGGCCTATAAAAGCGGTTGCAAGCGGTTTGATACTGCCCTGAAAGGTTACGGAGGCTGCCCAATGGCTAAAGATGAACTTACTGGTAATATTGCTACCGAAAACGTAATTTCTTATCTGCAGGATCAAAAGGTAAACCTCGGGCTTGATCTCGACAAGCTTCAGGAAGCGATGGATTATTCGGGAAGAGTGTTTGGTTAATTTGATTGCGGAATTCGGAATGTTGAATGCGGATTGTTTTATTGCCGTATTGTTTTTGTGTTTAATTTGATCGGCTAATTTCTTCGGACTTCGGACTTCGGACTTCGGACTTCGGACTTCGGACTTCGGACTTCGGACTTCGGACTTCGGACTTCCGACTTCCGACTTCCGACTTCGGACTTCCGACTTCCGACGTCAAACTCTCTCCATTTTATAATGCTGTATACCTGCCTCTTCAAATTGCGGACCTGTCTTCACAAAACCAAAGCGTTCATATAATGTTACCGCCTGTACCTGCGCATGCATATATACATAATTGGCATCTTTAGGCAAATCATCCAAAACAGCCTGAACGAGTGCCTGCCCTACGCCATGCCCCCTGAATTTCGCTAACACCGCAAAACGCTCTAGCTTATAGCCTTTCTCTGTTTTGCGCCAACGGGATGCTCCAGCCGGTTCTCCGTCAACAGTAGCTAAAAAATGGTTGGATTCTTCTTCGTGCTCCCATTCCAGTTCGGGCGGGCAATTTTGCTCGCCTACGAAA
>JAFAKI010000168.1 GCA_019235595.1 Mucilaginibacter sp.
AAAAGTGGCAGCAGTTTTGGGCCGATCATCAAACCTTTAAAGCTGACAACGATTCTGCCAAACCCAAGTATTATGTACTGGATATGTTCCCTTACCCTTCGGGTGCAGGGTTGCATGTGGGCCACCCGCTGGGTTATATTGCTTCTGATATTTTTGCGCGATACAAACGTCTCAAAGGTTTTAATGTGCTGCACCCGATGGGCTACGACAGTTTTGGCTTACCTGCCGAGCAGTACGCCATCCAAACAGGTCAGCACCCAGCCATTACTACCGAGGCCAACATAGCTACCTACCGCCGTCAGTTGGACCAGATAGGCTTCTCGTTCGACTGGAGCCGCGAGCTACGCACCAGCTCGCCCGACTTCTACAAGTGGACGCAATGGATATTCATGCAGCTGTTCAACTCCTGGTATAACAAAGCTGCTGATAAGGCTGAATCAATAGAAAAACTGGTTGCTCATTTTGAGCAGAGCGGTTCAGCAGGCATCAATGCAGTATGTGATGAGGATATCAAAACCTTCACCGCTGCGGAGTGGAAAGCCATGAGCAATAATGATCAGCAGGATGAATTACTAAAGTACCGCCTCACCTACCTTCGCGAAAGCACCGTGAACTGGTGTGCAGCATTAGGTACCGTATTGGCGAATGATGAGGTGAAAGATGGCTTTAGCGAGCGAGGCGGTTACCCCGTTGAGCAAAAGAAAATGATGCAGTGGAGCATGCGCATTACTGCCTATGCCGAGCGTTTATTACAAGGTTTGGATACTATCGACTGGCCCGAACCACTGAAAGAAATGCAGAGGAACTGGATTGGTAAAAGCGTGGGAGCTAGTGTAAAATTCCCTATCAATAAAGATACTGACCATTCACCACTGACCACTCACGACTACATCGAAGTGTTTACTACCAGGGTCGATACCATTTTCGGTGTTACCTTTTTAGTAATCGCCCCAGAACATGATCTGGTGTCGGCATTAACCACACCAGATCAAAAGGCTGTGGTAGATGCCTACGTGGCGCAAAGTAAAAAGAAATCGGAGCTGGACCGTATGTCGGATACCAAAACGGTATCGGGTGCTTTTACCGGGGGCTATGTGATCAATCCGGTAAATCATGAACTGGTGCCGATCTTCATAGCCGACTATGTGTTGGCTGGATATGGCACTGGCGCAGTAATGGCAGTGCCATCAGGCGATCAGCGTGATTATCTTTTTGCCAAGCACTTTAATTTACCGATAGTACCGATCATCGACATACAAAACATCGAAACCGAAGCCGATCCAACCAAAGAAGGTACTTATATCAACTCTGACTTTATGAACGGGTTGAACTACAAGGACGGTACAGCCAAGGTGATTGAATTTTTAGAGAGCAAAGGTGCAGGCAAGGCTAAAGTGAACTTCCGTATGCGTGATGCCATATTCGGCCGTCAGCGTTACTGGGGCGAGCCTGTTCCGGTTTACTTTAAGGATAATCTGCCTCATCTGATTGATGAGAAGGATTTGCCGTTGTTATTACCTGAGATAGACAAATACTTACCAACCGAAACAGGCGAACCGCCATTGGGCAGGGCCACAGGATGGAACTATAGAAGTCGGAAGTCAGAAGTCGGAAGTCAGAAGTCCGGAGATTTAGAGGAGGCTGATGAGGCTTTTGAATATGAATTGAGCACCATGCCAGGTTGGGCAGGATCGAGCTGGTATTGGTACCGTTACATGGATGCACATAACGATAAGGAGTTTGCATCTAAAAAAGCTATTGAGTATTGGAAGGATGTCGACCTGTATATCGGCGGAAGTGAACATGCTACCGGTCACCTGTTATACAGCCGTTTCTGGAACAAGTTTTTGAAGGATATGAACCTGGTGGTTGAGGAAGAGCCGTTTAAAAAGCTCATTAATCAGGGGATGATACAGGGTCGGAGTAATTTTGTGTACAGGTTAATTGATGAAGAAGGCCGTGGTACAAATACCTTCGTTTCGCATGGGTTGATCAAGCAATATAAAACCTATGAACTGCATGTTGATGTGAACATTGTAGAAAATGATATCCTCGACCTTAACAAGTTTAAAAACTGGCGCGAAGACTTTAAGGATGCTGAGTTTATCCTTGAAAACGGTAAATACATATGCGGCGTGGAAATCGAGAAGATGTCGAAATCCAAGTTCAACGTGGTTAACCCGGATGACCTAATTGAACGTTATGGGGCTGATACCCTCCGTATGTACGAGATGTTCCTCG
>JAFAKI010000249.1 GCA_019235595.1 Mucilaginibacter sp.
TCTGCCCGTATTTCGTTCCAGTCGAACCGTACTTTTTCCAAGCTGATTGTGCGTATAGCCATTGTTGGTATCATGCTTGGCTTAGGCGTAATGATCCTGACAGTTGCGATAATAAGAGGTTTTAAAACCGAAATCAAGCAAAAGGTAAGAGGCTTTGCAGGGGATATCCAGGTGCAGAAATTTGATAATAATTACTCCGATCAAAATTCGCCTTTTAATATCGATAACGCCTTTGTAAAGAAAGTGCAGGCAAGCACCCTGTTTACCCATATTATGCCAATAGCTACCAAGCCTGGAATTATAAAAACCCGGACGGAAATAGAAGGGGTGGTAATGAAGGGCGTGAATAAAGATTATGACTGGAGCTTTTTTAAGAAGGCGCTGGTAACAGGCAACGTAATTGATTTTAGCGATACCACGCTGGCCCAAAAGCAGATCATGATATCGAGCTATACGGCGAGTCGCCTGAATTTGAAAGTGGGTGATAAATTTCTGATGTACTTTGTTCAGGAGCCGTTAAAAAAACGCGCGTTTACGATTGTGGGGATATTTGATGTTGGGGTGGAGGATATAGATAAGACTTTTGTGCTTGGCGACTTATCCTTGCTTGTAAAGCTAAATAATTGGAATCCGGACGAAATTGGCGGCTATGAACTGCGTGTCGCAGATTTTGACCGTGTGGATGAAGCAAACGACTTTTTAAGCGATAAGATGCCTTTGAAACTGAAGTCGTACACAGTTAGCGATACCTACCCTACCATTTTTGAATGGCTGAAGTTGCTCGATGTTAATACGCAGGTAATGCTGGCGTTAATGCTTATTGTTGCAACTATTAATATGATCTCGGCGCTATTGATCATGATCCTCGAAAGGACTTCCATGATTGGGATGTTAAAAGCAATGGGTGCAGCTAATTGGACGATCCAGAAGATATTTTTATACAATGCTTCTTATTTGATTGGTATTGGGTTGCTGCTGGGGAATATCTTTGGTTTGGGTATAGGCTTTTTCCAATCGTCTACACATTTTTTTAAGTTAGATGAAGCCTCTTACTACATGAAATTTGTGCCAATTGAAGTGCATTGGTTGGATATCGCATTGCTAAACATCGGCACACTGGTAATATGCGTATTGGTATTGATCTTACCATCAACTCTCGTAACCAAGATATCTCCGGTAAAAGCAATCCGCTTCAAATGACACGATTTTGGGATTTTAGAGATTAGAAAGGATAAAAAAACAGAACACATTACGAGATTAAATAAATTTTTCAAGATCGATCCTGTTGATCATACAAATCCTATAATCGTGTTCAATTGTGTTCACTTGCGTTTTCCCTGGAAGCTGAATTTAAAGTTTACACCACCTGATCCGAATTTGATCTGCTGCGAACCCAAGCCTTCAATAGGATATTTCAGGAATGGTTCAATGATCAGATCGTTACCAGCAACCCGGTAACCTGTTCCGAACGAAAAGTTTAATGTTTTTGCAAAGTAAAAAGTATTAAACTTTTGCTGCATAGACTGATCTGTTGTTTGTGATAAATTGGTTGCAAACGGCGTTACATAGTTATAAGACGATGTATAGGTTTCTTTAATAAAAGTACCGGAACTGAAACCTATTGATACAAATGTTGCACTCTTTTCGGGGTTAAAGTGATATTTTAGGTTAACAGGCACTTCCAATCCAACCAGGCTTGCCGTATAGTTTTTTAGCGAAGGCGTAGCCGCAAAAAATGAATTCGCACTGTAAGCAGGTGCTGCTAAAGCACTTGGTTTATTGCTTGCAGGATTATTCGCGGAGCTGTTTGTCGCGGCTAACAGTTTGGATTGTTCGGGTGGCAGCTGACCATTATAGTTAAGCGAGTTTTGCCCAATGGCAACGCCGGTAGAAAGGTTAAGTTTTTTGCTGATCCTGATATCGGAACTAATACCAATGCCCTCGTTTAACTGGTTATTGCTTTTGCTCGCGTAGTTAACATAGGTTGCGGCATATATCCCAAAGCTAACTACCCGGCCTCTGTATCCTTGCTCGTTTTTATTTCTCAGTACTTCGCCATCAGCAAAAACGGGCTTGTCTGGTTGCTTGGATTGATCCGGTATATTAGAACCATTATTTTGTTTTATAACAGCCAGCGACTGAGTACTCGCATTAGCGGATGAATCAATTTTTGGGGCATTATCAGTTTTGTTTGCTGCAATGATTTGCTTAATATTATTATTTATAGAGGGCTCATTATTTGGCGTTGCTTTTTTAATAGCTATATTATTATTCGCGATCTGATCTGTTATTGTTACTGGTTCAGTTGATTTATTTGTCTCTGCAATATTATTTGCAGGTGAACCTGAAGACGGACGTTCGTTCGCAAGTTTTTGAGTTTGCAGGCTATTGATCACACTATCGACTGAGGCATCGTTAACATAATTGTTTTTGCCAGATGCGTTATTACTATTTTTTTGCGGCTCAATACTTTTTATTACAGGGTGATTAATTGACGGTTTATTGCCGGCCAGTTTGTTTTCTTTTTCAGGCTTTTTATTAAGCCATAATATGCCCAGAAACAGCAGTAATACTGCTGCTGCCGAGCCCAACCAGAGCCATAACACGGGACTGCGGCGTACTTTTTCCGGGTATTTTTCCCTGAGCAGCTGCCAGCCTTCATCAGCATGTTCGTCATCGTAATTGTCGAACACCTCCCTGATGCGGTCTTTTAAGTCGTTATCTAACGGGTCATCCATGGTTTTGTGTTTCCGTTTTAATTAATCTCCTCAATTTTTCTTTTGCGCGGCTTAAGTAAACTCTTGATGAACTTGCAGGGATATTCAACATGTCAGCAATTTCATCATGGTTATAGCCATCTATTTCATATAAGTTGAATATGGTAACCTGGATAGCAGGCAGGCCGCTCATCATATTTAAGATATCCTGCACACCCAGACTATCGATGGCATTAATATGACTGATGATCGGACCGGCGTTATCCAACTCTACATTTAATTGGAATTTTAGATCTTTACGACGCCTGTCGATAGCGGTATTTACGACAATAGTCCGCAGCCATGCTTTAAAAGGCTTAGCGATATCATAGTTACCCATTGAATTGAACGCTTTTATAAAAGCATCATTTACAACCTCCAATGCATCATCCCGATTAAGGCTGTAGCGCAAGGCAATACCCATGGCATAGCCGTAGAATTGCTTATAAAGCAGTTCCTGGTACTTTAAGCTGCCTGCTTTGCATTGCCTTATCAATTCGTCTTCGGCAATACGTTGGGGTGGATGCATTAAAAATATTTATTCAACCTATATAAACTAATATGATATTAGTAACGGTTACGAACCAAATACCAATATCGCTACAAAAAGTGTAAAATATTTTACGTTTTACCCTGAAAATAAGAAAGCCGGTTGCATAACCGGCCCTCAGCAATATATTATCTGAATATTTAGTTCGATGTTTTCTTTAAGTTATATCCTGCTACCAGAGTATCGGAACTGCTAACAACCATAATCAGCGTAGTACCGTCATAGTTATAGTTGTAATAACCATTTAAGTGCCATCTGGTTGGTGAGCTATTAGCTAATTGGTCAGTGAAATAAATATATGGTGCACTGATCCCGAAC
>JAFAKI010000016.1 GCA_019235595.1 Mucilaginibacter sp.
TTTGTTCCGTTATTGACATTCATGCCGTCATTAAAGGTATTCTTCTGATAGCTGGCACCTGCCAATGCGTTTACGCTGATACGCCCAAATGTATTGTTGTACGTCAAGATACCGTCGGTATACAAAGATTGATCATTGTAACGGGTATAATTCCATGTACCGTTAGGGCTTACGCTTACCGAATTTCCATCGGCTGCAAACCGGTAATCCCTCGTTACGTCATTGTAATCAATATTGCCCCTGGCTTCAAACTTAAGGTGATCAACGATTTCATAAGACGCTTTCACACTTGCTATAGCCCTGTTTGATTTTTGCAACCTGGGGTCATTATAGAGTTCCCAATATGGGTTGTTTTGTTTTTCTTCTGTTGAATACCAGTTCATTTTATACATGTTCCTGTTGGTATCAATTACCTGGTAATTCTGTTTGTAATAGTTAAAGTCCCGGTCCCTTGCAAACAAATACAGGCCGGTAAGCGGGTTATTGTAGTAACCGGCTCCTGGGCGGTTATGCGATATTTCGGAAGAGAAAATCACATTGGAACTTAACGTCAATTTATCATTCAATAATTTGGTGCTCTGATTGAACGAAAAATTGTTTTTGCCATATGTATTTGTCGGCATTACGCCCCGCGATGAGATGTTTGCATAGGAGAAATAGACAGTCGTTTTGTCATTACCGCCATGAATTGCTACCGAATTGGTAATAGTGTTGCCTAATCTGAAAAAATCTTTAATGTAATTGTTTTGATAATTTCCTGTAACATTATTAACAACAGAGCTATTGATATTGACGAGCCCAGCCGGAAGAACTGATGAAGCCGGAGGTGTCCAGCTATAGTCGCCCCCTACTGAGCCATATCGATATTGAAAATCGGGAAGGCCGGATACTTGTTCAAAAACAGTACTGTTGTCAAAGTCGATGGATACGTGGCCGGCTTTACCTTTTTTGGTAGTAATTAAAATGACCCCATTAGCGCCCTGACTACCATAGAGGATAGCTGCATTGGCGCCTCTCAATATGCTGACACTTTCTATATCTGCCGGGTTGATGGATGAAAGCCCATCACCACCGTCAGTTCCACCGTAAGAGCCAGGTTGCATGCCTTTATTATTTACAAGAGGAACCCCGTCGATCACATAAAGAGCCTCGCTGAGTCCAGTCAAAGATTTGTTTCCTCTTAACACTGCCTTCGTCGAACCGCCGGCACCAGAGCTGCTGATCTTGATATCAAGACCTGCTGCCTTACCGCTAAGAGCGTCCACAAAATTGGTGTTAGCCGCTTTTCTCAATTCATCGCCGCCTACCTGCTGGGTAGCATAGCTTAAGGCTTTCTTTTCCCTTTTGATACCCAATGCGGTAACAACCACTTCGTTAAGACCTTTGTTTGAACTCGTCAGCGTTACATTGATAGACGTTTTACCGGTAACCGCTATTTCTTGGGTATCATAACCTATAAATGAAACTATCAGCACAGCGTTATCAGGCACGTTAATGGAGAACAAGCCATTAGCATCAGAAACTGTACCTGTGCCGGTACCTTTTACCTTGATTGATACGCCTGGTAATGGAACACCTTTGTCATCAACAACTTTACCGGTAACCACCTTATTGGCAACAGCTTCGTTTTTGCCGGTAATTACGATCAGGTTATTATCCAATTGTGTGTAGGTAAAGTCAGTGTTTGCCAGTAACTGATCGAGAACTGTAGTAACGTTCTCGTTTTGAACGTTGATCGAAATGTTTTTAGCAGGCGGTATTTTACGCTCGCTAAATACAAAATGATAATTGGTTTGCTTTTGAATGGCGGTGATAACTTTCTTAAAGTCAGCCGATTTTAAATTAAGGCTAACTTTTTGCTGCGAGTAAACATTTGCTAATGCCTGCAGATTGAAAATTGCCAAAAATACTAGTGTCAATTTCATTATTAATATGGACTTGATTAGCCGATATCTATCTCTTACACCCGGGAGGTGTTTAAAATATTTCATACTTTTACATAATTAAAGGTGAATGAGTACATAGCTACATTCTGTTCCAGAGAATGTGGCACGATTAATTAACGGATGTTCATCTTTTCCGGGGGTTACCTTGCACGGTGATTCCCGTTTTTTTTGGTTGGTGAGTAAGTTTTTTTCAATCCATAAGCATTTAAGTTAATTAGGGTTAATAAATAGATACTGTCTGGTTTTTATACTTATAATTAAATGGCTCTATCAACTTCAAAGCATTTAATGCCTCGACAATATTTTCTTTCACAAAAACGCCTGTAAAACGGTAATCTTTAGCATCTCCGTTTTTAAACTTAATTTTTATACCATACCATCTTTCCATCCGGTTAGCGAGGTCGCTGAATGCTTCATCTTTAAAAACAAGTTCATTGTTTACCCATGAAGTCTCAACTATCGTGGTATCATTTGATCTGAGGTGAGTTAGGTTAGTAAGCGAATAATTGGTATCGCTGTCCTCTGAGTTGGATAAATTATTATTTATCCGGGGCTTTTTAAAGGTTTTATTATTTAGAATTAATTTCTCATTGGGTTTCAGTATGATTCTGTCCGATGGGCGGTCAGACAACGTCACTTCAATAGCGCCTTTTATAAGGGTTGTTTCGCTGTTCTTGTCATTGGCATACGATTTCACGTTAAACTTAGTACCCAATACCCTGACGTTCATCTTGCCTGCATGCACAATGAACGGATGGGCGTGGTCCTTAGCCACATTAAAAAAAGCTTCACCATCCAGGTAAACCTCCCGTGTAAGCCCGGTAAACGAAGAAGGATATCTTAAAACAGTTTCGGAATTTAAAGTAACGACAGATCCATCGCTCAAATAAATTTTAGACTTGGTGCGGCTTGGGGTTTTTGTAACGGCCTCATTGCCTGTCTTCGCAGCGCCAGGTGATTGCCATGAGTAATGATAATAAGCGAATACCCCAATCCCTAACAATAATACCGCAGCGAGGCTTCGCCACAAAAGAGGTAATCTTCTGATCCTACTTTTTTTTGAATCAGCATCATCAAAATCTTCAGGTATAGTAATTCTGTTTCTTATACGATGAAACAATAACGCTTCGTTGGAATACTTTTGCTCGTCCTGCGCCCAGTAGGTTTTGAAGAAATCATGTTGTTGACGACACTCTTCATCATTGGCCAGTATATAGTTCAACTCTGCTAACTCGCTTTCATCTATCTGATCTGAAAGCTTTTTAGTAAGCAATTGAATAAATCTATCGTTGACCATCAGGCTTGTAAAATATTGGTTTTGATGGGAGGACAATCTTTTTTCAGAAATTGCCTACAAGCCGATGAAAAATATTTTTATTGCAAGAAGAGTTAGTGTAAATCCTATTATGGGAGTAATGATTGTAGCACTATTAGTGGATTTACCAGACAACTGATGCTCAGATAAAATCGCACTCAATTTTTTTATGGCCCTGAATAATTGTGTCTGTACGGTGCGTGGCGAAATGTTCAGTATCTCCGCTACTTCCTTATATTTCATTCCGTCTTCCTTTATCAGCTTAAATATGATGCAGGCTTGTTGGGGTAATTTTGAGATAGCCTGATCAAGAAGAAAATGAAGTTCTTTACGTTCCAATTCCCTTTCAGGGTCATAAGTATTAATGAATTCAACTTTATCGGAGGACTCGATTTGAACAAGATGAATGTTGGAGTACTTTTTAACGTAGTTTAAGGATTGGTTCTTAACGCAGACGAATAAGTAGGTTTCGGGGTTGATAATCCCCGTTAAACTCCTCCTTCCTTCCCAACACTTTACAAAGACATCAGACACTATCTCCTCAGCCGCTTCCTTCTGATGCACGTATAATATACAAAACTTTATCAGCCTGTTATTCAGGCTATAAAACAGCGATTCGAATGCCTTCAGGTCATCATCAAAACAGATTTGCTTCCATAAACCTAAGGTATCGGGCCTGTGTTTCAAATGCTTTTCAGTTAAGTTATATCACAATAATACGATTTAACTTATAAATTCATAGGAAAACTTAATATTTTTTTAATAAGTAGGTAAACTTCTTAAAAAACTAAACAATGTGAGCAAGTTATTAACAGTAATTGTCATTAGTAGGTATAAACTCGTCTATTTGAGTTAATTTCAGACCAGCAATCAGCAAAAAAAATGAAAAAAACGCTCACGCTATTAGCAATAGTATTTACTACAATTACCGGACTTTTTGCGCAGGAACACCAGATGTCAAAAAGTTACATACCCCCTGATGACCAATTAGTAAAAGAAAAACTGGCCGGCTGGCAGGACCTCAAATTCGGCCTGTTTATGCACTGGGGGACTTATAGTCAATGGGGCGTGGTGGAGAGCTGGAGCATATGCCCCGAAGATGAAGGCTGGACACAACGACGTGGCCCGTACAGCGCAAGTTACAATACTTACAAAACAGCTTATGAAAATTTGCAGACCACTTTTAATCCAACCAAATTCAATCCTGAAAAATGGGTACAGGCAGCAAAAAATGCCGGGATGAAATATGTGGTTTTTACAACCAAGCATCATGACGGGTTTTGCATGTTCGATACCAAGCAAACGGATTACAAAATAACAAGCTCAAAAACACCTTTCTCGTCCAATTCGCGAAGCAATGTCACCAAAGAGATATTCAACGCCTTCAGGAAAGAGAATTTTATGATCGGTGCTTACTTTTCCAAGCCTGACTGGCATACAGAATATTATTGGTGGCCATACTTTCCGCCTAAAGACCGCAATGTAAATTATGACCCGGCAAAATATCCTGAGCGTTGGCAAAAGTTCAAAGATTTCACCTATAACCAAATTGGCGAATTGATGAGTGATTATGGTAAAGTAGATATTTTATGGCTTGATGGCGGCTGGGTGAGGCCCAAAAGTACTATCGACGCAAATGTCGACTGGCAAAAAACCATTACTTACGATCAGAATATCGACATGCCAAAAATTGCGGCAATGGCCCGCACCAAACAACCCGGATTGATCGTTGTCGACCGCACGGTTACCGGCCAATATGAAAACTATACTACACCTGAACAACAGGTGCCAGATGTTCCATTGGATCACCCGTGGGAAAGCTGTATCACAATGGGTAACTCGTGGAGCTATGTGCCGGGCGATCATTATAAGTCTGCGGATCAGATCATTTCATTACTGGTTAAGATCGTCTCACGTGGTGGCAATTTACTAATGAATATCGGTCCCGGCCCTGATGGCGACTGGGACCCGGTGGCGTATGACAGATTGCAGCAAATTGGCAACTGGATGAAAATAAACGGCGAGGGTATCTATAACACCACAGCGGTAACGCCATATTCTGAAGGGAATACTTTTTATACTAAACTCAAGAATTCGAATACTATTTATGCTTTTATTTTAGCAGACAATGGCGTCGTTACGTTGCATGAAAAAGTTTTTTTTCATTTAAAGGTCGGCGGTAAGGTAAAAAAGATCAGCTTACTTGGCGTTGATAAGAAGCTAAAATGGGCGCAATACGGAGACAGTATTAACGTAATTATACCCAAAGATTTACAAACTAATAGCGGGTTAAATAATGCCGCTGCGTTTAAGATTCAATTTTAATATACTAAAAGACGGGCCTGGGTGCGCCGGAAGGGTTGAATAATATGCTGGCGATGTTACGGAAAACTATTAATTGCAAAGTTTTTATGTAAACTCCTTCTTAAACGAAGCCGGCGATACCCCCGTATGTTTTTTAAAGTAATTACTAAAATGCGCCATTTCGGTAAAACCCAATCGGTAGCCTACCTCCTTAATGGACAAGGCAGAATGCTGTAACAAAGATTTCGCCTCGGCAATGGTTTTCTCGGCTATCCAGGTGCCAATGGCTTTGCCTGTTTTGGTTTTGATCACATTACTCAGGTAGTTGGGGTGAAGGTTTTGTGCGTCGGCATACTCCTGTATTCGGTATACCTGGTCGGCTTTGCCGGAGCTTATATCACGATAGTGCCTTTCCAGCAATTGCTTAAATTTCTTTACGATCTGTGAACTGCGATTACCTTCATAAATCGGGTTATAATCTAACCAAAAATATTCTTTTATTTTTAAAAGCAATACCACAAACAAATTAGCGATCAGCCTGCTGCGGTAAGGTGAGTGACCAGTATACTCTTTATGTATCTGCAAATAAATCCGCTCAAATTCAGCAAATACTTCCGGGCTCACTACCCTTGCCGGAAATGTTTCTGCGAGTAAAAAAGGAAACTCATCAAAAATATCGGCATGAACATTTGCTTTTAGAAAGGACTCATTTAACGTGATCAAATACACCTCGTTGATGTTCGTCCACTGATACGAGCGGATATGACCGGGATTAGTAAAATAAATCGTGCCGGGTTTGGTCTCAAAGGTCTGATCATCTATAGTATACCTTGCGTTCCCATCCTTCGAAAAAATAAATACAAAAAAATTCAGCCTTGATGCAGGTGAGCCGAACGGCTTTCCTCCACTCAAATTCTTTAGATTAAATATGGTAAAGTCAGTCCGCTCATCTATCAGGTCTGTTGAAAACCCCAGGTTACGGTACTGATCATACAGCGTATTGAATATCTTGATATTACCTTCTTTCATTCCTTATCCGGCGGTTCTTAGGATTATGCAAGTCATGCTTAGGATTTCGCAATTCCGGGGGGCGTATTCTCCACAACTTTGTCTTGTCAATAAACATAAACAAAAAATGAAAACATTAGAAAACAAAGTTGCACTGGTAACCGGTGCCTCAAGAGGGATAGGAGCAGCAATAGCTTCTGAATTAGCAAAAAACGGCGCTGCCGTAGTTGTAAATTATGCCGGCGGTAAAGCTGCTGCCGATGAAACTGTTGCAGCCATTGTTGCAGCAGGTGGTAAAGCCATAGCCATACAAGGCGATGTAAGCAAAACAGAAGACATGACACATCTCTTCGACGAAGCCATCGCTGCCTTTGGTAAAATTGATATCCTGGTTAACAATGCCGGCATCATGATCACCAAATTGATTAAAGATACAACTGATGAAGACTATACCCGTCAGTTCGATATCAATGTAAAAGGCACTTTCAACACCCTGCGTGAAGCAGCAACCAAACTGGCCAATAACGGCAGCGTGATCAATCTTTCATCAACCACAACACGTTTAATGTTCCCTACTTATGCGACTTACGTGGCCACCAAAGGAGCTGTTGAACAATTGACCCGCGTATTCGCAAAAGAAGTTGGCGCTAAAGGCATCAATGTAAACTCCATATCACCCGGCCCTACCAATACCGAACTTTTCACCACTGGTAAACCACAGGAAGTAATGGACCGCCTGGCATCATTATCTGCCTTTAACAGATTGGGCGAACCACAAGACATCGCCAACGTAGTCGTTTTCCTTGCTAGCGATGCAGCTAAATGGATCTCTGGGCAAAATATAGGGCTAAACGGAGCAGTGGCATAATGAAGTCCGGAAGTCCGCATAAGTCGGAAAGTCCGGAAGTAAAAAACAATCAATCAATCACACAATTAAATTACAATTATCATGAAAACCTTAGAAAATAAAGTAGCATTGATCACCGGTTCAGGTCGCGGGTTGGGCAAAGCCATTGCTGAAAGATATGCTGCATTGGGCGCAAACCTGGTACTGAACTATTCAAGGGACAAAGCGTCAGCCGAAGAAGTATTATCAAATGTAACCGCGATGGGCGTAAAAGCCATCCTGGTACAAGCTGATGTAAGCAAAGTGGCTGATATTGAACGCCTATTTAATGAAGCACTGGCGGCTTTTGACAAGATCGATATTGTAGTAGCTAATGCCGGTATCGAAATGGTGGAAACTCCTGCGGTTGAATTTACCGAAGAGCAATTCGACCGTGTATTCGGCATCAACACCAAAGGCACCTATTTCACCATGCAGCAGGCCGCAAAACATGTGTCTGATAACGGCCGGATCATTTACATCGCATCCAGCACAACGTCCTTCCCGGTACCCGGCATGTCTGTTTACGGCGGTAGCAAAACTGCCCCACGCTACCTGGTAAATGTACTTTCGCAGGAAATTGCTCATCGTGGTGTAACCGTAAACTCAATAATCCCATTTGCTGTTGACCACTCCGGTATATTTGCGGATCCTGACGCTTATCCTGAATTAAGAAAATCATTGTTGGACAGTTGCCCGATGGGCCGCCTGGCAGAAGTAGAAGATGTAGCCAATGTGGCTGAATTCTTTGCCAGCGATCTTTCTTCATTTGTTAACGGTCAGCACCTGCTGGTAAATGGTGGGGCAAACCAATAAATTAATCACATAATCATTCTATCCATCTATAATTAAAAAGCCCTTTGCACATATTGCAGAGGGCTTTTTGATGCTTAAATTTTATTTTTTATCATTCAACGAACTTATATCCGTCACAAACTGATCGGGGCTTTCGTCAGGGAAGCCATCCCATGTTTTCAATATTTTACCGTTTTCATCTACTAATAACGTGAATGGAAATTTACCATCAGCATTATACTTATCAGCTAAGGCTTCATTCAGTTTAGTTTGTTCTTTGCTCAATTGATTTTTTTTCTGACGCGGAAAATCAGCTCTTACCAAAACGAGGTGGTCTGAGGCGTAATTTTCAAAGGTTCCCGATTCCAGTATTTCCTTGCGTAACCGTATGCATGGTCCGCACCAATCGGAACCTGAAAAATTGATCAATATTAATTTATGTTTTTGAGCCGCTTCTGTTTTTGCTGCATTAAAATCACCCATCCAGGTCACTCCTGGCAACAGTATCATTCCAAGATATGTTACTAACAATTTCATAATCAAATACTTTAACTTCTATTGTTTAAAAATATTGTTCATCATTTAAATCCCAGGCTCAGCGACACTACATTTGATACCAGATCGGTCGTCTGCGAATAATGGCCGTATCGTATTTCCATATCATGCAAGCTCTGCCAGCCTAAGACTCCCTTAGGAGGTGCAACCCTGAACCCTATCCCATAAAAATTGGCATGGAATTGCGAATAGGCATAATTGCTGGTATAGTATTGATCCGTTGGGCTATGCACGCCATACCGAGCGAAGTATTTGGCTGCCGTTTGGTCGTAGTACCTGTAAAATGGAGACAAAGAAAAGAACGGCGTGATTTTTATCGCTGTTTCCAATCCTGCTGTGTTTGATCTGATACCCCAGCTATCAATATAATACCTGTAGTACGATCTCAGTATTACGTTATCCCCCAGGAAATAGTTCAATCGCGCACCAACCGGTAGTTTGAATCTGCTCGATGGCAAATGTTCTATAGTATCCTTTCCTGTATTAAAATATACCCGGTGGAACGGCAGTCCCAGGTAACCGTCCTGTGCCACACCATCAATCAGGAAAGCAACCTGCATACGCGAATTGATGATCTGCGAGTACCCAAAAGAAGCAGTATAGGTGTTCCTCGGGCTGCTGGGAATACTATTTTTATGGTTTGAAATTATTTCGCCATTACTTAATACTGTCTGCGTCCCGCTGGCTGTGGTAATCACGGTAGTACCACCGGAGCTGGTTGTGCTCGATTGGGGTATAAACTCAGACGGATAAATCAGTGTCACCTGGTCAAAATAGCCCTGGAATTTGGCTGTAAACTCGCCATTTTTATCGGCCGTTTTTTGCGAAAAGTGGATATCGGCGCCCAGAGACTTGTAATTATATTCACCTGAATAATAGGCACCAATACCAAAGCTACTACCTTTTTTTACATTTTCGGTGGTCCAATCCAGTGAAGGGTAAATCCTGGAGCCCCCGGTTTTTGATGCACCACTCAAATTCACATAAGCTGCAGAGGCGGATGTATGATGATCTAATCCGAAACCTAGCGTTAATGAATTTTGTTTCACTTTAGGATCACCCCACGCCATTTTCAAATCTATGCCATTTGAAATGTCTGTCACCTTCTCGGTACCAATACCGCCGGTTACAGGGCTGTGATCGCCATTTTGCCAGTAATAGCTCGAAACCAGGTTGATCTCGTCGATATGCAACGCGCGCGGATTATATTCTGCCGGCTCCGGCTCGCCAACAGGTCTGAACAAGCTAACTCCTGTAGTGCGCGGAAGACTGTCTTGTTTGGTTTGTGCAGAAACATTTAGTCTGCATAGCAGGGAAAAACCTACTATTGATAAATATACCTTTCTCATTATGAATTGCTTTTAAGAAAGGTTATTTAATTACATCCGCAGCCGCCACCAGTTTTACCGGCGTTGGCCCCTGATGCTGCTTCTCTGTACGATTGAAAATTCAGTTCATTTTTCTCTACCTTCCGGTTGCCTAAGGCCATCTCAGCATCGTTGATGCGGTTTTTCTGATACTCTTTGAGATGAACACATGACGATACACTCATCATTGCGACCAGTCCACCAACAATTTTTAGCGTTTTTTTAATCATAGTTTTAGGGAGTACTATTTTATATGGATATTTTTAGAAGTATACAACCTGTCGTCGTCATCAATAATCACAGCTTCGATATTTTTGATCTGATTGATCATATCCAACCCCGTTCTGATGCCCATTATCATTACCGGAGTGGCCATTGCATCGGCAATCTCCGCGTTGGTGCTAATAATGGTGACACTTTTAATGCCCGTCACAGGTAAACCTGTGCGCGGGTTGATGGTATGCGAATATTTCTTACCATCTATCATTGCAAACTTTTCATAGTTGCCCGAGGTAGCCACCGCCATATCTGTAATGGACATGTAGGAGAATACCTCATGCTTGGCATCAGGATTGGCTATGCCGACTGTCCACGGATTGCCATTTGGCTGCAAGCCCCATGCCGTCAAGTCACCTGATGCGTTTACGACACCGCTGGTAACGCCTTGTTCTTTCATCACCTGTTTAGCGCGTTCCGCAGCATAGCCTTTGCCTATCCCCCCAAAACCAATCCGCATTCCTTTTTCTTTTAACAACACGGAGCTTTTTTCGCGATCAAGTATTACGTTACGGTAATTGATCAGTCGTACCATTTTTTTTGCCGTTTCTTTATCTGGCAATGAAGTCATGTGCTGATCAAAGTTCCACAGCCGTTTATCAATAGAACCATAAGTGATGTCAAAAGCCCCCTGCGTGACCTGGGAAATCTTAAGCGAGCGCTCAACCAGGTTGAACGTTTCGGCACTAACTTCTACCGGGCAAATACCTGCGTTTTGATTAATGCGATTAGTTTCACTATCATCACTAAAAGTTGTGAGCAGCCGTTCTATCCGTTGTATCTCAGCTACGCCTGCATCAATTCGTTCGTGGGCCCACTTTTCATCACCGGCAACAACGGTTAGCTCAAAATGGTTCCCCATCAGCTTGCAACTTTTTTTATAAGCAAAACTCACAGCCATATTGACACTCCGTTACTTAACTGGTAATAATACTTGTTAACTCTACAACTAATACAATATTATATCCGAAATCTGTAGTATAGATGAAAACCTATAATGTCTCGATGAAAAATCCATGTTTTAACATATTTTAACTTATCACAGCATACAAAGGGCAATAAAAAAAGCCTTCAATTGTATTGAAGGCCTTGTCTTACCGTGAGCGCAACCAAATTATTTCATTTGCTTTTTCACCCGCTCAATGGCTTCAAGATGCATTTTTAATGTTGGCAGCGTTTTGGCTGCAAATGCTTTCAGATCATTGTCTTTGCAGTTTTTTGCGGCATCTTCAAAAGCTTTAACATCTTTTTTGTGATCATCTACCATGTCTTTTACATAAGCCTCATCAAACTCAGCGCCTGATTTTTTTGCCAAATCATCTCTTGTCTTACTTTCATCACTGGCAATTGAATCAGGTAAAGTGATATTCAGTTTTTTAGCCAAAGCCTTTAATTCATCATTAACCTTTGAGTGATCAGTTACCATCATATTGGCGAAATCTTTCACTTTAGCATTATTTGATTTTTCTAAAGCTAGTTTTCCTAAGACGACTTCGGCCATACCGCCATTAGCCGCCTCAACCGCAAACTTTGCATCGCTTTCCTCTACTTTTATTGGTGGTATAATTGCTTTGCCCGAATCACTTACGCCACTACGCATAGTGTCTTTAACCTTGTTAGCACTGTCGGCAACGCCTTTACTGTCTTTGTTGCTTTGACATGCACATAGGGATAACACGCCAAGTGCAATTGTCAAAATGTAATTCTGTGTTTTCATAATTTGTTTTTCAAGATTGATTGTTAATTATTTAACAAGTTATTTAACTATTAGTTTTTCATCAAGGACTGCATGATTTCATCCATAATCAACATCAGGTTTAAAATTTTTTC
>JAFAKI010000222.1 GCA_019235595.1 Mucilaginibacter sp.
CAGCCAACCACAACTTTGGGAATCCGATGTTTGATGATCAGATCAGCACATGGTGGTGTTTTGCCATAGTGAGCGCATGGTTCCAAGGAAACATAAATGGTAGATCGTTTTAAAAGCTCTTCAGCATCCTTAAATCCAGCAAGCACCTGATTTACAGCATTGACTTCTGCGTGCGCTTGGCCATATTGCTGATGAAAACCCTCACCAATGATATTATCGTCAAGAACAATTACCGCCCCCACCATTGGATTTGGACTGATATTACCTGCGCCTAATTCAGCGAGTTCAATGCATCGCTGCATATATTGTTCATGAGATGGCATGCTACAAATATAGGTTTGTACCGATCGTAATTTTTACAATGTTAAAATTTATAGAGTAAGTTGTTAAATCAACGTTAGCCTGGCACTCAAAATGTAATGAACGGGCCAAATAACTTTTGTTTCTTTGTTGCATGAAAACTGTTAGGCAAGTTTCGGCTGAATTCGCAGATCAATTATCAACCATTTATGATTCTAATGAAGTCAATTCATTGTGTATGATGGTGTTAGAAAATATTGTTAATATCTCGTCAGCCAAAATCAAGGCTTTTCCTGAAACAGAGATATCAACATCTGAAAGTGAAGCAATTACAAACATATTAACACGCTTAACAACCGGAGAGCCAATACAATACATATTAGGCTACGCCGAATTCTATGGCCTTACGTTCAAGGTAAACCCATCGGTATTGATACCCAGACCCGAAACTGAAGAATTGGTTGACTGGATCATTTCATCAGTTGGCCGTTCTGAGTTGGCAGTTGGCAAATTTTTGGATATAGGAACAGGCAGCGGTTGTATCCCCATTAGCTTAAAGAAAAACCTGCCTGGTGCTCAAGTCTCTGCAATAGATATTTCACCCGAAGCTTTACAAACCGCAAAAGAAAATGCTGAATTAAATGAGGTGAACGTGAATTTTATACTGGATAACATTCTAAATCCTGTTAACAATTCACTACTCACTACTCACTATTCACTTATCATCAGTAATCCCCCGTATGTCACTCTCGAAGATAAAAAATTGATGCATACCAATGTGACCGACTTTGAGCCCCATGCGGCATTGTTTGTACCCAAGGATGATCCGCTTATTTTTTATAAAGCCATAGCTGAATTTGCCTCAACTCATCTCGAAAAAGGAGGCTTGCTGTTTTTTGAGATCAACGAAAATTATGGCAAACAAATAGTTGAAATATTATTTAGTAAAGTATTCACTAACATTGAGTTAAGAAAAGATATGAGTGGAAAGGATAGAATGGTAAAAGCACAATTGAATTGAAAATGAAAAAATCGATTAAACCCATATTAGGAGCGGCAAGTATTGTTGCAGGAATTATTACGATTGAAGTATTTACCTCCATAAATGATACTTCTAAATGGGGTTACCTTATACCTTTTGTTGGTTTACTGTTAATCGGAGTTGGAATTACATATTTTATAAGTTGGATAATTTATAAACGCCTTTAACTACAAACGTAGAAATCTAATTACGCGGGTGATATGATATAATCGTTTCCTTCAAATACTCCCGATCCAAATGCGTATAAATCTCCGTTGTTGTAATACTCTCATGCCCCAGCATTTCCTGTACGGCGCGCAGGTCGGCCCCGCCTTCAACCAAATGGGTGGCAAATGAATGGCGTAAGGTATGCGGACTAATTGACTTCTTAATTCCAACTGCTTCAGCCAATTGTTTGATCAGCATAAAAATATATACCCGGCTTAATCTTGATCCTCTTCGGTTTAGAAATACCATATCCTCCTCCCCCTTTTTTATAGAGATATGTACCCGGTCGTGCTCTATCCAGAGTTTAAGTGCTTTTATTGCTTCGCCGCCGATTGGAACCAACCGCTCCTTATTGCCTTTGCCGATTACCTTTACAAATTCTATTTCAAGATAAAGATTAGATAGCTTGAGTTCTGTTAACTCTGATACCCGCAGTCCGCAACTATAAAGCACTTCGATGATAGCCTTGTTTCGCGTACCGTCTGGTTTGGATAGATCAATGGCTTCAATCAGTTTGTTTATATCCTGGTAGCTTAAAGTATCAGGGAGCTTTCTGAGTTTTTTAGGTGATTCGAGCAATTCGGCAGGATTATTCTTGATTATGTCCTCTGCCAGCAAGTATTTGTAAAAAGATTTAATGCCCGACAATATCCTGGCTTGCGATGACGGGATCATACCCAATTCATTTATCCAGTTGATGAATTGCCGCAAATCATTCAGCGTAAAAACTTCCGGTTTCAGGCTATTTGGGTGACTATCAGCAAACTGCTGCAGTTTATATATATCCCTGCTATAAGCCTCAATTGAATTGTCCGAAAGCCCTTTTTCCAGTTTTAGATAGGCCTGAAAGCCTTTTATCGCCGATCGCCAGTCCAATTGATTTTGCTTTTAATGTTTTATACTTAAGTTTGGGCTAATGAATATACAAATTATCAACGGCCCTAATTTAAACCTGCTTGGCGTTCGCGAAAAATCTATTTATGGCGACAGCAGTTTTGAAGACTAC
>JAFAKI010000304.1 GCA_019235595.1 Mucilaginibacter sp.
GCCTCTCCCCGGTAGTTTAATCGCTCCGCACAATAAATATCACCCTGATTATAGATTATTTCAGGCAAACAACAACATTAGTTCTAAGTTTTACTCATAGCCACCTTAATGTGAATACTTATGAGAAGCTATGAAACTTTAGTGGAAGCCACTAACGATCTGAATAAAAGAGGATATACGGCCAATTTAAGCCTTGAAGGCGATACGCTGGATGACAAGGATAAAAACATACATATGGGCGCCGACGATTTTGAGATAGATGAGTTTTACAGGTTCGAAGGGGATAGCAACCCGTCAGATATGTCGATAGTATACGGTATCCGTTCGCCCAAATACAACCTGAAGGGTGTGCTGATAAATGCCTTTGGTATTTATGCTGATGATAGTCGGTCGGCCATTCAAGCCAAGTTGCATCATTACCACGTAAGTACGCAATTGCACCGGGATGATCAGCCGACTTCAGACTAGTTAGCAGTTCCCGGTTTGCAGTCTGCAGGTGCAAGATATTGTTAGGCAAACTGCGCGCTGTTAACTGCAAACTGTTATTGCCAACTGCGCACTGAAAACTGCAAACTAAAGTCTGGCTAATATTTTCCTTCCTCGTGACTGAATAGCGGCAGTCCCGTCACGCATCAAAAAACGGATCTGGTTGGCCAGTTCTTCAGCTATCCATGGATAACGGTCGCGGACATTAAACAAGGCTTCCGACGCAAAGACTTTGACTGCAATAAGCACTTTTGGGTCGATCAGCCAATCGAACAACTGCTCAACTACCGGTTCCAGATCAACCTCTGCTAATTTTTGTTTTATGACGGTCGGCGCTTTAGGCGATGTGATATGCATCAGGATTTTAGCATAATGCCTTTTGCAGCTAGGGTTGTCTACATCCTTTACCCTTGAAATCAGATATTCCAGGTTTTCAATATAGTTCTCGGGTTTCTGTAAAAATAGGTTTTCGAGTATCCAGGCTGCCCGGAATGCAACGTTTTTTTCAGGATGAAAAGTGATATCGATCAGGTCTTTTACAGAAAACTGTTGTTTTTTGATGATCGTGCTCATTTTAACCACCTTTGTTTTGGTTAGGGTGGCGCTTATTTCTTTTATCAGTTCATCAGATGTAAGCATCTTTAAACCCGATCAGGAGCAAGATTAATCTTCAGGGTGCAGGTAGCTCAGAATATAATTGCACTTGGCCAGCAGGTTAGGAGTGGCTGTCCGGGTGATATATTCAAGCTGTTTGGAAAGTTCTTCGGCAATCCATGGATAACGATGGCGCAGGTTAAATAAAGCTTCGCTTGCCGACGAACGCACACTAACCAGCATTTTTGGGTCGATCATCCACACAAAGCACAGCTCCACCACACGTTCCATTTCAATTTCTTTCATCTTTTCGCGAACATCTCTCGGAACCTCAGGCGATGTAATATGCATCAATATTTTGGCATAAGGTTTTTTGCTGCGCACGCTCTCAAGGTCGAAAGTACGATCAATAAAATATTGGATATCCTGGTAGTAATTTTCAGGGAATTTGAACATAACGTATTCCAGTAAACGCGCAGATTTTGAGGCAATTTCCTTGTCCTCGTGAAAAGTTAAGTCGACCAATTCCCGTAAAGAGAAGTTTTCCCTTTTTAGTTGGTGCCCCAGTTTGGCTACTGTAGTTCCCTTGCCGGGAGCGGACATATGCTGAATTAGTTGCGACTGCGTCATTTCGGTTAGGCTTTTCTTTTACTTCCTGTTCTCAGCTGTTCAAAAGTTATCAACAATTGTGATAAACGTGTGTTGAAAAAGACATCGTAAATATAACACTAGTTTACATCTTCTCCAAGACTTTTTAATTAAAAAAATATTTTTTATTTTATACTGACAATACCTGATTTAGCTACTTCGGCTAAAAATTCTACATTTGCAATCCACTTTATTTTATTTTTTAGATGGTTAAATTCAACCGTTTTACTTTGGATAACGGGCTTCGTGTTATCGTTCACGAAGATCCCACCACACCCATGGCCGTGCTTAACATTTTGTACGATGTGGGCGCACGCGATGAAGATCCTGATCAGACCGGCTTTGCGCATTTATTTGAGCACCTGATGTTTGGCGGATCAATCAATATCCCGCAATATGATGAACCGCTGCAGCGTGTAGGTGGCGAGAATAATGCTTTTACCACCAACGACATCACCAATTATTATATCACGCTACCGGCCTCTAATATCGAAACAGCTTTCTGGCTGGAAAGCGACCGTATGCTGAGCCTTGCCTTCAGCAAAAAGAGCCTTGAAGTACAGCGTAATGTGGTGATCGAAGAGTTTAAACAACGCTACCTGAACCAGCCTTATGGGGATGTTTGGTTGAAATTGCGACCGCTGGTTTACAAAAAACACCCCTATCAGTGGGCTACGATAGGCAAAGAGATCAAACATATAGAGGATGCCCGCATGGAAGACGTAAAGGCGTTCTTCAAGAAACATTATAATCCGCAGAACGCTATTATGGTGGTCGGCGGTAATGTAACAACCGAACAAGCAAAGCAACTGGCTGAAAAATGGTTCGGTCCGATCCCTGCCGGCGAAAAATATCACCGCAATCTGCCGCAGGAACCCACTCAAATAGAAGCACGCAGGCAAACGGTTACCGCCAAAGTGCCGCTGAATGATGTGTACATTGCATTTCACATGCCCGGCCGTCTGGATAATGGCTATTATGAGGCTGATTTGATCTCAGACATTTTATCAAGAGGCAATTCTTCGCGTTTGTACAAAACGCTGGTCAAGGACAAGCAATTGTTCAGTGAAATACACGCCTATAATATGGGTAGTTTTGACCGGGGAATGTTCGTTGTTGAAGGAAAACCTTTGGAGAATGTGAGTATTGAAGCCGCTGAAGCCGCCATTTGGGAGGAGCTGGAAATAATAAAACAACAATTGGTTCCGGCAGATGAGCTGACCAAAGTGAAGAACAAAACAGAATCAACTATGGTTTTTTCTGAAATGTCGCTGCTGGATAAGGCCATGAACCTGGCGCAATTCGAGCTTTTTGGCGATGCTGAGAAATTGAACCACGAAACCGATAAATACCTGGCTGTGACAGCCGAACAGATACAAAAACAGGCTCAGGAGATTTTCCGAAAAGAGAATTCTTCTACATTGATTTACCTGGCGGCGTAGAGTTAATAAAGGTTGTAGAAGTTATAAATGTTGAAATGGTTGTAGCGGTTGGAAGTCTCTGGCCTCACACAATTTCCGCAATATTTATAACTTCTACAACAACTACAACATCTACAACCATTATAACTTTGATTAATGAAATTAGAAAGAACAATAGCACCTGAATTTAAAGCGGTTGGGCAAATAGAACTGATCAAGCCAGAACAGATCGATCTGGGTAATGGCTGCAAGATGTTTTGTTTCAATTCGGGCGACCAGGACCTGGTGCGCATCGAGTGGATATTCGGTAACCTGCGTTTTGATCCCGCAAAGCCTTTATTGAATGTCGCGGTAAATACCATGCTTACTGAAGGCACATCGAAACTGTCGGCTTCACAAATTGCTGATCAGATCGATTTTTATGGAGCATTCTTACAGGTAGATTATGGCTATGATCACTCGCAGGTAGTACTTTATACCTTAACCCGTCACCTGGCTGCTACTTTGCCGGTGATGAAGGATATTATTACCGATTCGGTTTTTCCTGAAAAAGAACTGGCAACTTTTATCCGCAACCAGCAGCAAAAACTACAGGTTAGTTTACAGAAGAATGATGTGGTTGCGCGCCGTAAATTTAACAAAGCAATTTATGGAGATACCATTTATGGTTTAGGCGCCGAGCTGGACGATTATAAAACCCTTCACCGTGAGGACATGCTGGAGCATTTCAAACAAATGTACCAGCCATCAAATTGCACCATCCTGGTATCGGGTAAGATTGAACAATCGACCCTTGATCTGTTAAAAGAGTCCTTCGGAAAAGATTGGTGTAATAGTTCTATCAAAGCGGATACTTCACAGCCCGACCTAAAACCTGCTGCCGATCATTTTTATTTTGTTGAGAAACCGGAGGCATTACAATCAGCAATACGGATGGGTTTACCATCCATTAACCGCACGCATCCAGATTTTCCTTGCTTACAGGTAATGAACACTGTTTTAGGCGGATATTTTGGATCAAGATTGATGGCCAACATCCGCGAGGATAAAGGCTACACCTATGGTATCGGGTCCGGATCGAGCTCATTAAATAAAGGCGGAGCTTTCTTTATAGCTACCGAAGTTGGCGCTGATGTTTGTAAATCGGCTGTTAATGAAATCGAGAAAGAGATCAATATTCTCAAAACCGTTCTGGTACCTGAAGATGAATTATCCCTGGTCAGAAATTATATGCTGGGTTCTCTTTTAGGTAGCCTGGAAAACATATTCTCGCACGCCGATAAATTCAAAAATATCTACTTCTCCGGCCTTGGTTATGACTACTACGACAGGTATACAGAAGTAGTTAAATCCATCACATCGGTTGAAGTAATGCAAATGGCCAAGAAATATTTAGATACCGATAACTTTTACAAAGTTATTGTTGGCAAATACTAAATATTGGTTATACCTCAAATTCTGATTCCGGAACAAGCCCGTTAAAGAAATCCTCAAAACTTTCTGCAAGTTCGATATCTTCTTCACATTCAACGTCAATCCAACGCACAGTTGGGTTGACGCCGTTTCTGTAATCGAGCGTTATCCACCAATGCCCGTCGCCTTCCAAAAGCACTTGTTTTTCAGGCAGACCCCATTCTTGAGTCATATATTCAGTCTCCAAAATATTATGGACAGTAGAAATTGAATCATCTGTTATAATTCCTGATAATGAGATCAGTGGTACATGGTCGACTGACCACGAGGTTTTTTGATTAGTTGGAAATGCAAATCGCCTGGTATATCCTCCGTTTTTAATTTTAAGAAGTTCAATTAATAGCAGCGGAAGTTTAACACCCAATGATTCTTCGGCAATTTGAATCATCTCATTTGTTAAAGACGGGTGTTTGCCCTTTCCTTCTTTCCAAAATTCTGTCAATAATATTCCCATTTGCTTTATTTAGTTCTATTGAGAATTGCTTTTAAATAACGCTAAAGAGACAAACGTAGGATTAAATATATATCAACCTATTGTCATCATAATATAAATTCGACATTGTAATTCCGAAATCCGAAATAAAAAGCTATCTTTGCCCGGCAAATAATAAATCCAAAAAGTTATTTGCTATGCAGTTAGATCCCTCCAAATTTGTCGCCGAAGGCTTAACTTACGACGACGTTTTACTACTCCCGGCTTATTCAGAAGTTTTACCGCGTGATGTAGATACCGGTTCATGGCTTACAAAAAAGATCAGGCTGAATATTCCTGTTCTTTCAGCAGCGATGGATACCGTAACCGAATCTGCTTTGGCCATTGCGATTGCGCAGGCCGGCGGAATGGGCATCCTGCACAAAAACATGTCTATCCAGGCGCAGGCCGATGAAGTTCGCAAAGTAAAGCGTTCCGAAAGCGGTATGATACAAGACCCCGTAACGCTTCATGAAGATTCAACTGTAGCAGACGCAGTAAAGATTATGCGCGAATTCAGGATCGGGGGCATCCCGGTTATAAATGGTAACCGCCAGTTAAAAGGTATCATTACCAACCGCGACCTGCGTTTCCAAAAAGAAATGAACCGCCCGGTAAGCGAAGTGATGACCAGCGCTAACCTGATCACGGCCCCTCAGGGGACTACCTTGTTGCAAGCCGAAGAAATACTTCAAAACCATAAGATCGAAAAACTGCCGGTGGTTGATAATGGAGGCCACCTTTGCGGTTTGATCACTTTTAAAGATATCCAGAAGTTTAAAAACTACCCAAGCGCTTGTAAAGACGAATTTGGTCGTTTACGTGTAGGAGCTGCCGTAGGTGTAGCCGCGGATAATATCGAACGTGTAAAAGCATTGGTGCAAGCCGGTGTGGATGTGATCACGGTAGATACCGCTCATGGCCATTCTAAAGGTGTGATTGATATGGTGAAAGCCGTCAAAGCATTATTCCCTGACCTGCAAGTGATTGCAGGTAATATTGCTACTGCCGATGCTGCCATTGCCCTTGCCGATGCTGGTGCTGATGCAGTTAAGGTAGGTATCGGTCCGGGTTCTATCTGTACTACACGTATCGTTGCCGGTGTAGGTGTTCCTCAATTATTTGCTGTTTATGAATGTGCCACAGCGTTAAAAGGCCGTGGTATCCCGGTTATTGCCGATGGCGGTATTAAACAAACCGGTGATATTGTAAAAGCAATCGCTGCTGGTGCAAGTTCTATTATGGCAGGCTCATTGTTTGCAGGAGTAGAAGAGTCACCTGGTGAAACTATCATCTACGAAGGCCGCAAATTCAAATCATACCGTGGTATGGGTTCAGTTGAGGCAATGGACAAAGGCTCAAAAGACCGTTATTTCCAGGATGAAACCGATGTGGTAACCAAACTGGTTCCTGAAGGTATAGTAGGACGTGTTCCATATAAAGGCACCCTGTCAGAAGTGATATACCAATATATCGGTGGATTACGTGCCGGTATGCATTATTGCGGTGCTGCTAATATTGATCAGTTACAGGAAGCCAAATTTGTACGTATTACCGCTGCCGGTATGCGCGAAAGCCATCCGCACGATATTACGATCACGAAGGAAGCTCCGAATTATACGAGTAAGGGTTGATTGGTTGATTAAGTTGGATTATGTTGATTGAGTTGAAGTTGTTGGAAAATTAACAAGATTTTCTTTCGGACTTAACTGACTTTCCCGAATTTCGAACTAAATCAATCTAAATCAATCTAAATCAATCTAAATCAATCACTAATTCACTAACTCACTAATTCACTCATTAAAAATGAAATCCATCTGTATCTTTTGCGGGGCTAATTTCAACGGCGACCCTGTTTTAAGGGAAGCTGCCGAACAATTGATCGAGGTGATGTTCAATAGGAATATCAGCCTGGTTTTTGGTGGCGGAAAAGTCGGCATGATGGGGTTGCTGGCGGATGAAATGATCAGTCGAGGTGGGAAAACGATAGGGGTGATCCCGCAATTCCTGATGGACAAAGAAGTTGGCCATACCGGATTAACCGAATTACACATCGTGGAGACCATGCATCAGCGTAAGCAATTGATGAATGATCTGTGCGATGCCATCATCATGCTTCCCGGTGGTTTTGGAACATTAGAAGAATTTTTTGAAGTGCTGACCTGGCTGCAGCTTGGCCTTCATAATAAGCCGATAGGGGTACTCAATGTGAACGGCTTTTATGATTACCTGCTCAAACAGATGGATGTAATGGTTGAGCAAAAATTCCTGAAACCCACCAACCGTAGACTGGTACTTACATCCAGAGAGCCAATAGAACTGGTTAGCTTGATGGAAAATTTCAATGCCGTTCCTGATGATGTTTGGTTTAAGGATAGGAATCTGACGTAAGTCTTAAGTCGGGGGAGTCTTAAGTCAAAAGTCTTAAGTTGTGTTTTGACTCACGACTCAAGACTTCCGACTCAAAAAAATATCACCCAGGTCATAAAATCATCTGTAAAATTCTCGAAGCGATGTTTTACTCCTGCCTTTACAAAAAGTACGTCGCCTGGTTTAAAGGTGGTTCGTTCTTCTCCGTTTAAAAATACCCCATTTCCGCTAATCACGACATATAATTCATCCTGTTTATGCGGCGTTTGCGGGTCGTGCTTTTTTGGCCGGTATATCTCGACAGACATGGTGCCATGCTCCATCACTTTGGCAAATAATTGACCATGTGCCTGATCTAATTTTTCCAGGGCTTCCGTTATACTAACTTTCATTCTGAATAAATAACTTTTTGTTTATGTTTGTCGTAACAGCTACTAAAAAGATCACAATTAAGCCGACATAGCTCAGCTGGTAGAGCAAATCATTCGTAATGATTAGGTCGCAGGTTCGAATCCCGTTGTCGGCTCTTTTTCAACTTATTTCTTTAATAAATTGCTGCAACACCAGGGCGTGGTTATGCTCTTCATCTCTGGCGGCAAATAAAAGGGTAACTGTTCCGTGTTTCTTAATATCATCCAAAAGCTCATGCACAGCGGGCGAGTTCTTTAGCTCATTATGATAAGCGAGTTTGAACATTTCCCATTTGTCGACCATGTGGTTAAACTCCTTTCGTAATTCCGTAGACGGCGCTATCTCCTTTAGCCATTTATCGATATGAGAATTTTCTTTCTTTATGCCACGCGGCCACAGCCGGTCTATTAGAATGCGATAGCCGTCGTCCTCTGAGTAAGGTTCATATATCCTTTTGATTTTAACAGGCATGATAATTGGTTTTGTGAGAATTAAGTCCCTAAATTTAAAAACATATTATCATTAAAATCATGCCTAAAGAAGAAGTTAACGACCTGGTGAAATTCCTTTTACCTTACCCCGATAAGGTAAAGGCGGCTGCTTTGTGGCTGCGCGAATTTGTATGGGACTTGTACCCTGATACCAATGAACTGATTTATGATAACTATAATGCGGTGGCATTTGGCTGGTCACCTACCGATAAAGCAGGTGACGTATTTTGCAGCATAGCCGTTTTTGCTGATCATGTCAACTTCGGCTTTAATCATGGCGTAGATATAGAAGACCCGGGCAATATGCTTTTAGGAGATGGCAGCCAGTACCGTTATGTCAAAGTCAGGCACAGGGACGATTTTCAGGAATGGTATATGAAGCAATTGCTGGAAGAAGCATATCAAAATTCGTTGTCCAATATGAAGCCGGTTAAAAATCCGGTAAAAGGGGCTACTATCGTTAAATCTATATCTCCTGTTAAGCGAAGGCCGGGGATTAGAGATTGAGTTTAGAGATTAAAGATTAGTTGATTAGAGATTAGTTTTACTGACTCAGATGCAATTTCTATAATCCTCACAATTATTACCTTTACGATATTCCAACTAATCTCCAATCTCTAATTAACTAATCTCTATCTATGAACCTCGAATTTAATAAAAATGAAGATATAAATAAGCAGTTGTTATTCGATCTGCAAACACGGCTCAAAAAAGTGCACGCGGGAGGCGGAGAAAAGGCGACTGCTAAACAAAAAGAAAAAGGCAAAATGCTGGCCCGTGAGCGGGTTTCATACCTCATCGATAAAGGTAAACCCTGGCTGGAGATCGGTGCTTTTGCCGGGGATGGGATGTATACAGAACATGGCGGTTGCCCGTCTGGTGGGGTAGTGTGTGGTATAGGGTACATATCTGGCCGTCAGTGTGTGATTGTTGCTAATGACGCTACTGTAAAGGCCGGCGCGTGGTTCCCGATAACAGCAAAGAAAAACCTCCGTGCACAGGAAATTTCAATCGAAAATAGACTGCCCATTATTTACCTGGTTGACTCAGCAGGTGTGTATTTACCCCTTCAGGATGAGATTTTTCCAGATAAGGAGCACTTTGGACGCATCTTCCGTAATAATGCCGTTATGAGCAGTTCGGGCATTATCCAGATCGCCGCCATAATGGGTTCATGCGTAGCAGGAGGGGCTTATCTGCCTATTATGAGCGATGAAGCGATGATAGTAGATGGCACAGGCTCTGTTTTCCTGGCGGGGTCATACCTCGTGAAATCAGCTATTGGAGAAGATGTCGATAATGAAACGCTCGGCGGTGCTACCACCCATTGTGAAATATCCGGCGTTACCGATTACAAACAACCCAACGACCAGGCATGCCTCGATTCGATCCGCAATATTATGAGTATGGTGGGTGATTACACCAAAGCCGGGTTCGACAAGATAGAACCAGCCACTCCCAAACAAGCTGAAAAAGAGATTTATGGCATTTTGCCGGAAAATCGTGAAAAGCCCTATGATATGAAAGAAATTATAGGCAGGTTGCTGGATAATTCTGATTTTGAAGAGTACAAAGCAGGATATGGGCAGTCGATAGTCTGCGGTTTGGGCAGGGTTGATGGCTGGGCAGTGGGTATTGTCGCTAATCAGCGTAAGGTGTTGAAATCTAAGAAAGGTGAGATGCAGTTCGGCGGCGTGATCTATTCGGATTCAGCAGATAAGGCTACCCGCTTTATCATGAACTGTAATCAAAAGAAAATTCCGCTCGTTTTCCTTCAGGATGTGACCGGTTTTATGGTTGGTAGTCGTTCCGAACAAGGTGGGATCATCAAAGATGGCGCAAAAATGGTAAATGCGGTATCCAATTCTGTTGTACCAAAGTTCACGTTTATCATAGGTAATTCTTACGGGGCAGGTAACTATGCCATGTGTGGAAAAGCTTATGACCCACGTTTGATTTATGCTTGGCCATCAGCGAAAATTGCAGTAATGGGTGGCGCGCAGGCTGCCAAAACATTGCTGCAAATACAGGAGTCGGCAATGAAAGCAAAAGGAGAAGAAATCAGCCAGCAAAAAGAAGAAGAATTGTTAAAACAAATCACCGACCGTTACAACTCGCAAACTACACCATACTACGCCGCAGCCCGGCTCTGGGTTGACGGCATCATCGATCCGCTGGAAACGCGCAAAGTAATCTCGATGGGTATAGAAGCTGCAAATCATGCCCCAATTGAGAAGCAGTTTAATGTGGGGATTATACAAACTTAGTTATCAGTGACCAGTTAATCAGTTAATCAGTGATTAGTTTGGATATCGCCTGATAACTGATCACTGATTAACTGATTAACTGATCACCGGTTAACTGGTCACTAACGTAAAACTTTTGCTACACACTCGAATACCAGGCTGTTTCCACAACAAAATTGGAACAATTTATGTTAGCAAATACAGTGATAATTATCCCAGCATGTTCCACGAAGTTATTGCGGCTACAGGCGGCGTTTTATTTATAGCATTAGGAATAACAAGGCAACGGGAGCGGAAACACCTGATAATTGCAGGAGCGAAGGCTGAAAGTCCACTGGTATGGGAAGCCTTTGTAATATGCGGTGTATGCCTTGTGCTTTTCTCGCTTGGATTAATCATATACCAATTGTCCAAATAAAACAGGTAAGAGAGACATTAGTATTGTGTCTACGAACCCAAATCCATATCTTTCAGCCATGACTGAATTCATGCTACTTGTAGTTGGCTCCGTCTTGGTAGTATGGGGTTTTAGAAGACGAAATAAACGTATTAAACTTTTGGAGAATGGGGTGACAACTGAAGGCGTTGTTGTATCCATCGAAAGGTCGCAATCATCTTCTGACGACGGGGTGTATACGTACAGACCGGTCGTAAAATTTCCTATAGGAGATAATGAATTCGTAACCAAATCCCCCGAACTCTATACTAACCCATGCCCCTATAAAGAGGGAGAAACGATAAAAGTTATTTATGACCGCAATGATGTCGACACTTTTAGTTTGAACGACGGGCCGACTGTTTTTGCAGAAATAGTTATATTCGGTTTAGGCGTAGTTTTTTTAATTATCGCTGCTATAATTCTGATGGTCAATCACTGATAAGAAATAATCTAATTCCTTTTACTATCCCGGCATGAAAAAACTGTTACTTCTTTTCTCATCACTGGTTGTCACTAGTGTATACGCCCAAAATGCACGTCAAATTCACGATAAAGCTATACTTGTTGATACTCATAATGACGTGATCTCCAATGAACTGATTACCAAATTCGATCTTTCTAAACGGCAAGCTACCGGAAACTTCGACCTGGTGCGCGCAAAAGAAGGCGGTTTAGACGTGCAGGTTTTTTCCATCTGGTGTGGTGGGGAATATGGAAAGGGCACAGCCTTCAAATTTGCCAATAGAGAGATCGATTCGCTGGATGCACTGATAAAACGCAATCCTGGCAAGATGGTACTGGTACGAAGCGCTGGGGAACTGGAAAAGGCAGTTGCTCAGCGAAAATTTGCAGCGATGATCGGTGTAGAAGGCGGACATATGATTGAGGATAGGATGGATTACATTGATGCCCTCGCAAAACGGGGCATGAGGTATCTTACCCTCACCTGGAACAATAGCACCTCATGGGCTACGTC
>JAFAKI010000060.1 GCA_019235595.1 Mucilaginibacter sp.
TATATACCAGTTGTAACAAAGATAAGAGTTTTTGACAAAATGTCAAGATTACTTTACATTTTTTTTCGAATAGTCTGCTTTTGACAGTAAGGTTTTCAATATTTAAGACCTCGTTGAGTTCCTCGGCCAACGCATGACATTCAATGAAAAATTCGGGACAACACACTCTATGAGGATACCGTTGTTCAGGATGTAGATTTTAGGATATTCACGGTGCTCATCGCACTTATTTGTTTCTAACACCTCTTTTAAATTCACTATTTCGGGCTTCGGCACATACACGGCGTAAAGGGCTAATTATTTAATCGAGAGTTTGTCTATTTCCAATCCTTCATCAATCGCTGCCGCTCTTATACAACATTCTTCGTGGAACCGATAACAGCAACATATTATGAGCATTGTGGAATGTAAGACATAAATTTTAGGGTTTTCCCCATGCACATGGCATTTGTGGCGTTCCAATAGTTCCTTTAATATTACCATATCGGGGATCGGCTTGTACATAATCGCATCGGCTAATTCTATGTAAACCTACCGCTAACTAATGACTATTCCCGTGCACTAATTACGCGACTTTATGGCATTATATACCTGTTTTCAATAAGAAAGCCCCATTGCTGTGGCTTATAGTGATCGGTTAAAATAATTAGGCAACTTAAAAGATCATTATTAGGTGGTTGATCTTTCGGTGGTTTAGTATTCCCGGCCATTTTTATCATTTGCTCAAGCTTCCTATCAAACTTGACTTTTCCTTACCCCAAATAAATATCCGGCAAACCATCACCTGAATGATTCTTCCGAACACCTGTGGTCACAAGACCAACAACGGCAAGCAAATGACGATAATTCAAATTATTGTATCTTTGGGAAACCTTATTGCAAATGACAACAAATCGGAAAATAGGATTAGCGCTAATAGTTATAGGAATAGCAATACTTCTTTTTGGGGCCTCAATTTTTACCTATCAGGGGCCTGATTTAAGTCCAATTGTAAGCACAATTGGTTTGGTTTCATTTCTGCTTTGGCTGCCAACTCTAATTACCGGAATTGTGTTTGTCTTTTGGAAGACGAAGCGGAAATAAAGGACAAATCTACCCCAAATAAATATCCAGCAACCCTTCCGGCAGGTCAACATACACCTCACCGCCTTCCAGGTCGATGCCTTTGATGATGGTTTCGTTTAGCGGGAATAGCACTTCTCGATTTTGGTAGTTTACAGTGGCAATATATTGTTGCGGCAGCTCCTGTATTTCGAGTATTTCGCCCAGTTCGCCTTCGGTTTCATCGATGGCGATAAAGCCTTTCAGGTCCTTCAGGGTAAACTCGGTCTTTTTCTTTTTGGGTTTGAGCTTGTTGGAAAGATAAATATCTTTTTTAACCAGTCTGGATGCTTTCTCAATGGTGTCTACGTCTTCCAGGAAAAGCCAGGCAGTGTTTTTCTGATATTTAATTGATTGCACAAAATAAGGTACCAGTTTACCGGCTAGGTCAAAAAAAACTGCCGTAAAGTTTATATCCTCCAGGTTTTCAAAGTCGACATACAATTGCAGTTCGCCTTTTAAACCCCGGGTTTTGATGATGGTCCCTATTTTGAAATGGTCTTTCATGTTTAATATTTCTTTTCGCTCTGTGGACTCACCCGGTCATCGCTACGCTCGACCACCCTCTCTACCGCAAGCGGTAAAGAGGGTTTGTTTTTTGCTCCCCTCTTTCCGCTTGCGGAGAGAGGGGCTTGGGGGTGAGTCAACTCAACGCCATGCCAGTAAACAAAAATAGCGAAGCGTTTTTGACCACTTCGCTATTTGTTAAGCTTTTATCTAAAAGTCTCCTCCTTTGGGGGAGATTTAGAGGGGGCTGATTACTCTGCGCTTTCAGCTTCTGCTGATGCATCAGCTTCGGTTTCAGCAGCTGGTGCTTCTTCTTCAGCAGGTGCTTCCTCAACAGGAGGAGCGTTTTTAGCAGCAATTGCAGCAGCTTTTTCTTCTTTCTTTTTAGCTTCAGCAGCCAGTGCAGCTTTTTTAGCGTCAGCTTTAGCATTGCCTAAGCTTTCTTTTTTACCACTGATCTTGCCTTCTTTCTGATCAAGCCAAGCCTGGAATTTAGACTCAACTTGTTCTTCGGTCAAAGCACCTTTTTTAAGGCCGCCCTGTAAGTGTTTTTTGTACAAAACGCCTTTGTATGAAAGGATAGCACGGCAGGTGTCGGTAGGCTGAGCACCACTGTTTACCCAATCAAGAGTTTTGTCAAAATTAATGTCAATTGTAGCAGGGTTGGTGTTTGGGTTGTATGAACCTAAACGCTCAATGAAGCGGCCATCTCTTGGAGCACGCGCATCTGCCACTACGATATAGTAAAAAGGTTTTCCTTTTTTACCATGTCTTTGCAGTCTGATTTTAGTTGCCATTTTAAAGTTTTATGTATTCAACATTATCCCCGGAGTCTCCTTCTGCGGGGATGCAAAGGTAGAAAAATTTATTTTAAATCCTAAATCTTATAATCAATTAAATAATAGGCACTTTTTAAAAAAATTTATCAACTTGTGGCCAATAATTATGATAAACAAAATACGCATCGCCATAGATATGGACGAGGTGATAGCCGATACTATCGACAAGTTCATTGAGCTTTATAAACGCGAACACGATACCGTTATCCGGCTCGACCAGATGGATGGCAAAGAGTTTAACGAGATGCTGCCTGAAGACATCAAGCAAACCCTGAAAGCGTACATCCATCAGCCAGGATTTTTCCGCGACCTGAAAGTAATGCCGGGTGCCCGCGAGGTAGTGAAGGAATTGTGCGATAAGTATGATGTTTATATCGTTTCGGCAGCTATGGAGTTCCCCAACTCCTTGATCGATAAATACAACTGGCTGGCTGAGCATTTCCCCTTTATCAGTTGGAAGAATATTATTTTTTGTGGCAATAAGATCGTTGATACCCAAATCATGATTGACGACCGCATCCGCAATTTTGTTGGATTTAAAGGCCGAACCTTATTGTTTTCATCACCGCATAACCATTTTATCACAGAGTACGAGAGAGTAAATAATTGGAGAGAGGTAGCTGATAAATTATTATGATGTTGTTAACCAAACAAAAAACAGATAACTTTATAAAGCTGCCAAAAACATTGTAACAATACTTATGCTGAATAGTCTTCTTGCGGCGTTGAACGATTGTGTTTGGGCTTTTGACGTAGATACCCAGAGTTACCTGTTCATCAGTCAGGGCATACATGCCGTTACAGAATACCAGGTAAAAGATTTCCAAAAAGACATAGCGCTTTGGAACGAAATTATTGATCCACGCGACCGGGATGATGTGCTTGCGGCCGATCAAAAGGATAATAGCAACGAGTGGACCGAACGTACCTACCGTATCATCACCAAAAGCGGAAAAGTAAAATGGGTGCAGCAAAGAGTACAGCACCTGGTTGACGAACAAACTAATCACCGCCTAATACTCAGTGTTATAATTGACGTATCCTACCAAAAGCAGGTTAGTTTTAACCTGAGGGAATCGCTGGGTGATTATAGCATGCTGTTCAACAACAACCCCACCCCAATGTGGATATATGAGCTGCCTACGCTCCGTATTATGAAGGTGAACGAAGCAGCCATAAAGCACTACGGTTATAGTGAACAGGAGTTTCTGTCGATGACCATACGCGATATCCGTCCGCGACTCGATCTGGCCAAGTTCAATAACTACCTTTATCAAAAGGCTATACCCGAAAGCAGTCTGCTTGGGTTTAATAACGCCGGTGTGTGGAGGCATGTGAATAAAAAAGGCGAGATTGTTTATGCCGAAATCACCGGTCACGAAATAAAGTACGACAACCACAGCTGCCGCATTATTATTGCGACGGACGTTACTGAAAAGGTATTACAGCAGGAGGCTTTGAAACGCCGCGAACAGTTTTTGGCATCTTTAGTCGATTCACAAACCAATTTCCTGGTGAGGATCAATGCGAATTATAACTTCACATTTGCCAACAAGTGGTTTTTCAAAACACTGGGTTATAAGGAGAAAGATATTATAGACGCCCCTTTTTCAAAAACGGTTTTACCGGACGAATACGTATTGTGCGAGCAGGCTTTCAAGGCCTGCATCAAAAATCCGGGTAAGGTGATCGGTCTGAAACATAGAAAGATCGATACGAACGGCAACAGTCATTGGATAAAATGGGAGTTTATTGCCATCCTGGATGAAAACGGCGAAGTATCCGAGTTGCAGGGTGTAGGCCAGGATGTGACCCAAAATATCGAGATTGAAAAAGAGGTTAAAAAAGCATCTGAAAAACTGAGCAGCTTTATCGAAAGCATTACCGATGCATTTTTTATAGTTAATAACGATTGGCAGTTTATCAGGGTAAATAGCGCCTTTGAAAAGATAACAGGCAAAACGCGTAAAGAAATATTGGATTCGGTAATATGGGATATTTTCCCGGACATCATCGCTACCGAGTTTGAAGACGCTTACCGCAAAGCGATGGACGAAGACATAAGCGTTCAGTTTACCGAGTACTTCAGACCATTGAATAAATGGTTCAATACCACCGTGTACCCGGCAAGCGAAGGCCTGACGGTATTTATGCGCGACATTACTTATGAAATGCACGTGCAGGAAGAGATTCTGTGGACCAAAAATAACCTCGAAGCGCTGATCAATAACACCGAAGATCTGACCTGGTCAATTGACCGCGAAGGCAAGTACGTTTATATGAATAGCGCTTATACCAAACGTATAACTGATGTAGTTGGCGTTGCTCCGCAGGAAGGAGATGATGCATACGTACATTCAGGTCCGACTGAAGAGATTAATGCGGAATGGAAGTCGTATTATCATCGGGCGTTTGCCGGCGAAAGATATGTTATACGTCATGAAAGCATCAACCCCAAAACCAAAGAGCTTGAACATTTTGAGGTAAGTTTTAACCCGATCTATAAAGGGAAAAAAGATAAAATCATTGGCGTTGGCTGCTTTGCACGCAATATTACTGAAAGATTAAAAACGGAAGAGGCCCTGATAGAGCAGAACGAGCGTTTGAAAAACATAGCATCGCTAAGTTCACACGAACTACGCAGGCCAGTAGCCAGTATGATAGGTTTGCTTAACATTCTCGACAGAGAAAATTTCAGCAACCCGGAGAATAAGCAGATCATGGATCACCTGCATACTGTAACACAGGAAATTGATGAAGTGATCCGCCTGATCGTAAATAAAACCTTTATTGATTCGCGCTTTAATTTATAAGGATAGCATTTCAACTATTCTTATAACGTTAGGGTCGATATCAGTATGGTGTTTTATCGCGTGCTCAAACGGTGTGAACATGATCTCGTTGTTGATCAAGCCAACCATTTCCCCACGGTAACCCAGTTTTAAGGCTTCAACTGCTGCTACACCGGTACGGCTTGCCAATACCCTATCCATACAGGTTGGTTTTCCGCCACGTTGGATGTGGCCGAGTATGGAAACACGCGTATCTAAATGAGGGAATTTTTCTTTTACCTTACGGCCAATTTCAAAAGCACCACCCTCTTCATTCTCGCCTTCGGCCACAATAACGATGCGTGAGGTTTTATCTTTACGGCCATTTTCCAGCCTGTCGAACAGACTCGCGAGGCCAGCTTTTCTTTCTGGAATCAATATATGTTCGGCTCCTGAAGCGATACCCGTACGCAAAGCGATCATGCCGGAGTCGCGGCCCATTACTTCTACAATAAACAAACGGTCGTGCGATTCGGCAGTATCCCTGATCTTATCTACAGCGTTGATTACGGTATTGATAGCTGTGTCATAACCGATAGTAAAATCGGTACCAGTCATGTCGTTATCAATAGTGCCGGGCAAGCCGATGATCGGAATATCAAATTCTTCGCCAAATATGCTGGCACCCATAAAGGTACCGTCGCCGCCAATGCCGATCAAAGCGTCAACGCCAAAACTTTTTAAATTATCATAAGCAATCTGGCGACCTTCTTTGGTGCGGAATTGCTCGCTGCGGGCAGTTTTTAATATGGTGCCGCCCTTTTGAATAATATTGGAAACCGATCTGCGGTCCATCGGGAACAGGTCGCCAGTGATCATCCCTTCGTAGCCCCTGCGGATCCCGGTAACTTTAATGTCGTAAAATAATGCTGTGCGCACTACTGCCCGTATGGCAGCATTCATCCCCGGCGCATCACCGCCCGATGTATAAAGCCCGATATTTTTAATCTCAGTCATTTTGGTATTCCGGCAGGTTACAGCCCGCCATCAAATAATAAACGCAAAAAACCTAATCGAAATATGATATGTGTTATAATGACACTATCATTTTTCAGCGCGAATTTACATTTATTTTTGGCTCTGCACTATTTTTTGTAAGCATTGATACCGCTTTCAAGGAATTTTGTGTAGCTGGCAATGTTATAATCTGCGGGAGATGGCTGAATCTCTTTGCCGTCCTTGTCTTTCAGCAGATTGCCATTACTATCCATCATAACATAAAGTGGTTGCGAGTTAGAGTTAAATCTTGATGCTTCCACGTCGCTCCATTTTCCGCCAAGGGTAGTAATTTTTTTGCCGCTATAAGTCGATACAAATTGCTCATTCGCGGGTAATTCTGCTTTATCGTCAACAACCAGCTGAAGCAATACAAAGTCGTCGCGCAGATGCTTGAAAACTACCGGATCAGACCATACATTAGTTTCCATCTTGCGACAATTCACGCAGTTGAAGCCGGTAAAGTCAATGATGATGGGTTTATGCAACTCTTTAGACACCTGTAACGCCTGATCGTAGTCATACCACGCATCTAAACCACGTGTTTTTATACGGACATAATTGTTCGCGTACTTCCGCTCCTTTATGGATGTTTGCTGAACGGGTGCGGCAGCAGCAGCGCCATCGGGGTTCCTTGAAAGGTCAAAATCTTGTGTAGCTGGTGGTGGTAGAAAAGCACTGATCGATTTCAGCGGCGCACCCCACAAGCCTGGTATCATATAAACGACAAAAGCAAATACAATAACGGATATAAAGAATCTGGGTACAGAGATATGCGTGACATCGCTGTCATGAGAAAATTTTATCTTGCCAATAAGATACAGTCCCAGCAAAAGTCCTAAAGCTATCCATAAAGACAGGAATATTTCACGGTCGAACCAGTTCCAGTGATAAGCCAGATCGACATTGGACAGGAATTTTAAGGCAAAAGCCAACTCCAGGAATCCCAATACAACTTTCACACTATTAAGCCATCCGCCTGATTTAGGAAGACTCTTAAGCATTGAGGGGAATAAAGCAAATATTGTAAATGGGATAGCTAACGCAACCGAAAAGCCGAGCATGCCCATCGCTGGGCCAAGGCGTTCGCCTTTGGATGCGGCATCGACGAGTAATGTGCCTATGATTGGGCCTGTACACGAAAATGACACCACAACCAGGGTTGATGCCATGAAAAATATACCCAACATACCGCCCCTGTCCGAATTCTGATCTAATTTGTTCGCCAGCGAACTCGGCAAAACGATCTCGAAAGCGCCAAGAAAAGAGATACCAAAAACAACCAGCAGTAAAAAGAAAAACATATTAAAAATGCCATTGGTCGATAAGGCATTCAACGCGTCAGAACCAAACGAAATGGTGATGATCAATCCTAATGACACATATATTACAATGATCGATAAGCCATATATAACCGACTTAAATATCCCTCCGGCCCTGGTTCCGCTCTGTTTTGTAAAAAAACTAACTGTTAGAGGTAATAAAGGATAAATACACGGTAGTAGCAAAGCAGTAAATCCACCTAATAAACCTTCGATGAAAATTTGCCACAGCGTTTTTGGAGCCTCTGGTTTGCTAATTGAAGTTTGGGAAGCAGGTTTTGCCTTTGCAGTCTCGGCAGCAGCTTTTTTTCTTGCAGCTATGCTATCCGCAGCAGTAGGTATATCCGTAAACTGCACATCGCTGGTCGAAACGGTATCAGCCTGCTTTTTTTGGAAGGCATGTGCTTGATTAACCCCGGTAAACGATAAAACAATTACCGTAATAAGGGTTAGCCATATCGTTTTTATACAGCTTTTTGAGATCGAAGATGTCATTTTCTTAAGGTTTTATTTACCTAATGGAATAGAAAAATCAACATCTTCCGGCGGAAGGCATTTTTTGTCGTTGCAGGTCATGTATTCCAGTTGACCTTTTATAGCTGCCACATTGCCTGCTTTTAATTTTATTTTTTGCTGAAAAGTAACCGTTTTTTCAAAATAGGTTACATTCATTTTGAAAGCCTCTTCGTATTTCTTTACAGGAGTAGGTTCAGAAACCGTGCCTACTAAAGCATATTCTTTTGAGGGAGTAAATTTAAATGAAGTTTTAATCGGACCGCCGTCGCCAACATTCAGCGAATAAATGTGCCATCCGTCCTGTATAGTGGCGCGTAAAAAAACCACAGCTTCGTTATTGTTTAACTTTTTTGCCGCGTACGACCATTTTACCGGTGTTTCTATCTGTGCATAAGAAGCCGCACTGATCAGCAATACGGTCATCAAAAGCAATATTTTTTTCATTTCTTATAAAGTTTATTAGTTCAATTGTTCATTGGTTAACAGAACTAAGTTATTTATTCAAAAATTCAATTTCTTTCTGGGTATATTCTGAAGTGCCCGAACCATTGTTCAGGATCAGAACACCATCATCCCGCACATTTTCTATTACCCCTTCAAATACCTGCCCCCCGGCCCTGAACATTTTTTGCTCGTTTAACCAATATAGTCGGGCAAGATAATCTTTCCTTACAACATCAAAACGACCTGCCTTAAGATTAAGATAGGCCGCCTCAATATTTTTGCAAATGTCTGATAATATTAACTTCAAATCGTAATCCTTGAGTAAGATTTGTTTTAACGACACCGCGTTAGGTACCTCTAACGGAAATTTCTCCTGATTAATATTGAGCCCGATGCCAATGACGGAATTTTTTATTTGCCCACCCTGTACCATATTTTCTATTAATATGCCACCAAGCTTGCCATCGGCGTAATAAATATCATTTGGCCATTTAATTTTTAATTGATCGCCCAAAAGCGGCGATAAAGCGTTAATAATACCTAAGCTAACAGCCCTGGTTAGGTCAAATTGTTGCTTCAGGGCCAAAAAAACGGGGTTTAGCAGTATACTAAAGGTCAGGTTTTTTCCGTCTTCGCTATGCCAGCGGTTTTGCTGCTGACCCCGGCCTGCATACTGGCTTTCTGCCATAATGACCGTTCCTTCAGCAAATGGCTTGGAATTTGTCAGTGAATTCTTAAGGAAATTGTTGGTTGAATCAACTTGTTTAATTGTGATTAAATTTTGTCCAACAAATAATCCTGAAAATATGTTATTTTGCAATGTTAGATTTATAATAATGCTAAACTCAAAAACGTTCAAAACTAATTCTTTTTGATGGTAAAAAATAAAGCGATAAATG
>JAFAKI010000191.1 GCA_019235595.1 Mucilaginibacter sp.
TTAAAAAAACTTTCAAATGAGTTTAATAGTAATTGGTTCGGTAGCCCTGGATGATATAGAAACCCCCTTCGGAAAAGCCGATAAAATAGTAGGCGGAGCGGCGCCATTTGCCTGTCTGGCAGCGTCTTACTTTTACGACAAGGTAAAGCTGGTAGCCATCATCGGCAAGAATTTTCCTAAGTCGGAAATCAATGTTTGGCATGATCATAATATCGATACTGAAGGCTTACAAATCGACGAAAATCGTCTGAATTTTTACTGGTCGGGCAAATATCACACCGACATGAATAGTCGCGACACCCTGGAAACAGGATTGAACGTGCTGGAAGATTTTGATCCGATCATCCCGGAGTCTTACCAGGACTGCGAATATTTAATGCTGGCCAACCTTACTCCAGCTGTCCAGCAAACCGCTATTAAAAGATTGAAGAAGCGTCCAAAGCTAATTGTAATGGATACGATGAACTTTTGGATGAACGTAGCGCTCGACGATTTGCTGGAAACTATTAAACTGGTGGACGTACTAACGATCAATGATGCCGAAGCACGTCAGCTTTCGGGTGAATACTCATTGGTAAAAGCTGCTAACAAAATATTATCGATGGGCCCTAAATACCTGATCATTAAAAAAGGTGAGCACGGCGCCCTGTTATTCGGCGAAGGAAAAATATTTGCAGCCCCTGCCCTGCCTTTAGAAGACGTTTTCGATCCAACGGGCGCCGGTGATACTTTTGCAGGTGGCTTTATTGGCTATATGGCCAAAGTAGGCGCGGTGAATTTTACCAATATGAAGAATGCTATCATCTATGGTTCAGCGTTAGCGTCATTCTGCGTAGAGACCTTCGGCACAGAAAAATTGAAAAACCTGACAGAAGAGGCTTTGACCGATAGGATTCAGCAGTTTATAAATTTAGCTAAATTCGAGATTTTATAATTCGAGATTTTATAATTCGAAAGTCGGAATGCCGATTTCGGAAGTATTTTTTTCATTCCGCATTCGACATTCCGACTTCCGCATTCAAGCCAACCGGCCTATCGGGTCAAAATGCTCAAACACCCATTCGTCGTGGGGTGCATCGGGCAATTCAGCGGTTAGGTCCTGCCCTGCCCAATGCTCGTAATGCTGACCTTTGCGCCACAAACGGCTACGGCTCACATCGTATATCAAGCCCTTATAGGCTATCCATACCTCGGGCTTATCCTGCCCGTTGCGCAGCGCCAGCTGTGAGCGTGTGTAAACAGGCAACTCATTCATATTAAACCCAATTTATGTTTTGAAATTGCTTTAAGGTAAAGTATGGTTTTGTTTGTGTCAGCTATCCGGATGCGCTGCTGCATAATAACACCGGCTGGTGTTTTAATGATCTTCTTTAGTAATTCGCCATAATACATATAGGCAATATAAACTCCCAGCCTCGCTCCTTCGGGCAAATCTTTTATTCCTTTAAAGCCTTCGGCCAGGTCTTGTTTAATATCGGTTTCTATTTGAGCCTTTTCGGTATCTGTGAAATGATTAAAATCGACTCCTGGGAAATAGATACGTCCCCGCTCATGCAGGTCGGCTTTTATATCTCTCAGAAAATTTATTTTTTGCAAGGCAGAACCTAGTTTCTGAGCAGATGATTTCAAACGGTTATATAAATCATCATTACCTTCGCAAAAAACACGCAAACACATTAATCCGATTACCTCTGCTGAGCCATAGATGTAAGCTTCATACTCATCTTGCTCAAACGACTTTTTATCCAGGTCCATCTCCATCGACCTTAAAAAAGCTTCGATCAAATCGAGGTCGATTTGATATTTGTTAACCACCAACTGAAATGATTGCAAAACGGGGTTAAGGCTGATTTTTTGTTTGATCGCTTTAAAGGCATCTACCTTAAAATCGCTGATCAATTGGTGCTGATCGTGACTGTGAAATGTGTCCACTATTTCGTCGGCATATCTTACAAATCCGTAAATGGCATAAATGGGGTAGCGAAAGCGCTCGTCAAAAGCGTTGATACCCTTACTAAATGAGGTGCTGTACTTGTTAGTAATCAATTTACTGCTCTCAAAGCAGGTATCGTCGTACAGATTCATTTGTGTTGCAGCAGTTTCGCCAAATCTACGAATTCAGTCGCGAAATGGATTTCAGCATCGTAAAATCTATTGTTACTTTGCAATGGGTTAACATATGTATAAAGACAAACGGGTAATCATTATAGGCGCAGGCTTTTCTGGTCTGGCAGCTGCCGCTTTAATGGCCAAAAAAGGCCATAACGTTACCCTGCTCGAAAAAAATGATCAACCCGGTGGCAGGGCGCGGGTTTGGGAAAAAGACGGTTTCCGTTTTGATATGGGGCCAAGCTGGTACTGGATGCCGGAAGTTTTTGAGAACTATTTCGCATTACTTGATAGAAAACCAACTGATTTTTATGAATTAAAGAGGCTTGATCCCGGCTACCGGGTTTATTTTGGCAAAGACAATTTGATCGACGTTCCGGCAAAAATGGATGAGATTGAGGCCTTGTTTGAATCCATTGAGCCCGGAAGTGCCAAAAAATTAAGAGCATTCTTGGCTAAAGCCGAAACGAAATACAAAATCGGCATGGGCGAGTATGTTTTTAAGCCCTCACATTCAATAGCGGAATATTTGGATTTCAACGTGATCAAAAAAAGCTTTAGTCTGCAACTGTTCACCAGTATGAGTGCGCATGTTCGGAAGTATTTTAAGCATCCCAAGCTAATCCGATTATTAGAATTCCCTGTATTGTTTTTGGGAGCTACCCCAGAGAATACGCCGGCCATGTATAGTATGATGAATTATGCCGATCTGGTTTTAGGCACCTGGTACCCAATAGGCGGCATGTACGAAATTGTGAAGGCGATGGTAAGTATTGCTGAAAAACAAGGCGTACATATTGAATTAGGGACCGGGGTCACCAAAATCAACATACAAAATGGTTATGTGCGATCAGTTGGCACCAACAAAGGCGATTACCCTGCAGACATGGTGATAGCCGGAGCGGATTATGAGCATGTAGATCAATATTTGGTTAATGAACCTTACAGAAACTATAGTAAAAAATATTGGGATACCCGTACCCTATCCCCTTCTTGTCTTATCTGGTATATCGGCATAAATAAAAAAATTGGAAGCATACAGCATCACAATCCATTTTTTGATGAAGATTTTGATCAGCATGCTAAAGACATTTATACCGATCCCAGGTGGCCACAAAAGCCGTTGTTCTATGTATGCTGTTCGTCTAAAACAGATGCAACGGTCGCACCTGAAAATTGCGATAATCTGTTCTTCCTCATGCCTGTGGCACCGGGTATTGACGATAGTGAAGCTATACGCCAACAATATCTCGATTTGATGATCGCGCGATTTGAAAAAGTTACCGGCGAGAGGATCCGCGATAATATTATTCTGAAAAGAAGTTATGCTCTAAATAACTTTAAAGCGGATTATCACTCCTTTAAAGGCAATGCCTACGGATTGGCAAATACGTTAAGACAGACTGCCTTTTTAAAGCCTGTTATGAAATCAAAAAAAGTTAAAAATTTTTTTTATACAGGTCAGCTTACAGTACCGGGGCCTGGTGTTCCTCCGGCAATTATTTCGGGGCAGATAGTGGCTAAAGAGGCTATGAAATACTTAGAGACTGTTGGAAAATTAAAAAATGTGTCATTTCGATGAGCCAGAACGGGTATTGAATAGGGGGCGAAGAGAAATCTTATACGCCCTGCACAGCCTGCGAGCCACTTGTATAAGATTTCTCCTCACGCCACCTCTTTTCCCTGACCGTTCGTCGAAATGACATTTTCTATAATAATTTGTTAAAAACAATTTTCTATGGCTCCCTAAAAATCAGATAACCCGCCGTGGCGGGTTATCTGATAGTATATATGGAGTTGTCTGATACGATTTAGTCTTCGGCGTAAACCGGTTTTTTGATGCCGGTGTCGTAGGCTTTCAGGTTCTTTTTCAAAAGCTTGCGCGCAACGTGAATGCGTGTCTTTACGGTACCGATCGGGATATCCAGGTGATCGGCAATTTCGTGGTATTTATGTCCTTCAAAGTACATGGTGAATGGCACATAATAGTCTTCAGGCAATCTGTCCAAAGCTTTTTTGATGTCATCCATCACAAATTTTGATTCGCCGTTATTTTTTGTTGAGCTGAAAACCAGGTTAGCCGAAGATATCTCTTCAGATTTGGTTACGAAAGTGCTCATTTTAACAAAACGGCGATAGTTATTGATGAATGTATTTTTCATGATGGTATATAACCATCCTTTCAAGTTGGTTCCTTCTTTAAACTTATTGTAATAAGTTATGGCTTTCAACATTGTATCCTGAACAAGGTCGTTAGCATCATCTGCGTCGCGCGTAAAGTGTAGCGCATATGACCTCAGCGAAGTTGCCTGACGCAATACCATGGTGTTAAACTCGATTGTTGTCATTCCGTTAAAGTTTTGTATTCAGTATCAGACAAACAACATACCGCTTTGAGTTCAGCACTATGCTGAGGACTAAACAGCATAGTGCGGTTTATACTTAGGTTAAGTAAAGACTTAGAAAAATAAATTGATTAAACAACCTGAAAAACAGTCATTTAATTGTCATCAAAATAATTTTAAACACAAAAAGCAAAGAGATTTCCAGCTTAAATCGGGTAAATTAATTGCCTTTGGCGAAGAAAAATTAATTAATAATATTCACTTCGCGTTCCAGCAAAACGCCAAATTTACTGTACACACTGTCTATGATTTGCGACGAAAGACTGTACACTTCCTGACCAGTTGCCCCCCCGTGATTCACCAAAACCAGCGCCTGATTCTTCCATGTTCCTGTGTGGCCAACCACTTTTCCCTTCCATCCGCACTGCTCAATCAGCCAACCGGCGGCCAGCTTTATCTGTCCATCACCTGCAGGATAGTTCACTATTTCGGGAAATTTTGAATAGACTTGTTGAAACTGATCTGTCGTGATCACGGGATTTTTGAAGAAACTACCGGCATTACCAATGGTGGAGGGATCAGGCAATTTGGATACCCGGATATGGGATACCACCTGAGATACATCTTTAATGGTCGGCTGGGTAATGCCTCTATTAGCTAATTCCTGTTCTATCGCCCCGTATTTTAAATTCAGGTGCGGGATAAGTGAGAGTTTGAACTTTACAGAAGTGATAATGTACTTCTCTTTCAGTTCATTTTTAAATATGCTATCGCGATAGCCAAAACGACAATCTTCATTGGTAAATATTTTGAATGAATCTGTTGCGATCTCGAAAGCGCGGCAGCTATAAAGCACATCTTTCAATTCCACGCCATAGGCACCGATATTTTGTATAGGCGATGCCCCTACCGAACCGGGTATCAAACTCAGATTTTCGACACCCGCGTACTCCCTTGCTACACAAAAATTAACCAGGTCGTTCCAAACCTCGCCGGCGCCGGCTTCAACAAAAACTTCGTTGTGATTAATGCGGTGGTCAATACCACGGATATTGATGCGAACAACCAATCCGTCAAAATCCTTTACCAACAGCATATTACTACCACCACCCAATACCAAACACTCCATCTGTAGCCATTGCGGATCCATAAATAACTCCACTAGTTCATCTTCATGACCTATCTCGACAAAATACTTTGCTGAAACATCGATACCAAAAGTGTTAAAGTTTTTTAGGGATACGTTTTCCTGGATTTGCAGCATGAGCGGATTTCGGATTTACGAATTACGGTTTTAGATTTGTTTGGTGGCGAATTTCGGAATTTTAATTGAGTTTGTCACGGTGCTAAGCTAATCAACCTCTGGTCTGAAAAATCGTATATTTACGTAATTGTTTCACATTATGAAAATTGTACCTGTCGTAAGAAAAGCTGCATTAAAGGATATAGACGAAGAGCTGGAGGACATGAACTACTGGCTGTCCAGGCCTGCGCATGAAAGGATGGCTGCCGTAACTCAATTGATATCCAAAAGCCTGAAGCCTGGTCAGAGGATGGATAAGACTATAGTGGTTAAATCGGTCCCAAACAGAATTAAATAGGCTCTAACAAAAATCATCAATTGAATCTCCGCCTATCCATTATAGCTCTTGTGTATAGTTGGCGAATAATTCTTCCAACTCTTCTGTAGGATGGAAACCTAATTCCATCTTTGCATGCACAAACAAACCATCTTCATAGGTTATTTCCGTAAGTGAATGAGGTAAATCCTTATAAGAATTTTCTTCGGGATGTTCAGCTAAGGGTACAGGGACATATTCTCCATCTTCTCGTTCTCGCCATACATAGGCAGACTTTGTCATTACATATAAAGTGCGCTTGTCTTTGGAAAATCCACTTTTCACAACTACGTATTCTCCATTATGGTTTCGAAAGAAAGTCGCCCCCTCCTTCAAACTCTCATAATAGGCTGTCAATGGATCGCCTTCAAACGCTTGTGGAGTACTTGGATATTCGTTTGGTTTATCATTATAGGTAATAACGCGCTGTGCTGCTTTAGGTGTTTTAGACATTATGTAATCGGGTTGTGTAGCAGATGGGGCCTGAACAATTTCCCTATTGTATATCCATTCTCCTAATGAACCTCCTTGTAATGGTTTATCTCTTTTTGCCCAAGACTGCATTCGCTCTAAACTTATTTGTGCCTCTTCCACTGAAACAGTACACATCCACTCATAATTAGGGTCTGAAAATTTGTCACGAAATTTTGGAGGGTCGGCAAGAAATTCTTCAACGCTTCCGCAAACAAGTTCAATTCGTCTTGCTGTAATTGGGTTAAGCAAAATATTTTCCAATCTTGTTACCCAACGTAGATTTTCCGGTCTGTTATTTTGTCTGTTTGTGTCAATGTGGTCAACAACGTGTTCTCTCGTTGGTGGTTCTCCGTGAAATGCGGTTGCTACAATTCTGTGAATACGAACAGAAGCAATTTCCAAATAACCTGTTTTACTGTTTAGTTTGCCGAAAGTCCAATTGTTGTCGCTTGGTCGAGGTCGTTTTCCGTCAAGTGGATAGCGTAATATTGCTCCGTTGTCACGAACAGAGTAGCACTCGCCTTTATATGAGCATTCGCTTTCTTTTTCAAAATGATTTACATCGGCCATAACTTTAAGATTTTTCAGGTTCAATGAAATCAACTAATTCAATTTTAGCACCAAGCGCAAAAGCAATTTTCGAAAGTATATCTAAACCGACAGAATAACGTCCTTGTTCAATGCGACTAAGATTAGCTGTAGAATTGACAACTTTTTGAAAGTTGTCAATTCTAAAATTCAATATTAAGAAAACCTAAATCGTAATTCCGAAATCCGAAATCAAATATGTATCGGCCTGTTATCCGTAGCAGCTAAACAAGCTTCCCTAAATGCCTCCGTAAAGGTTGGGTGCGCATGGCTCATTCTTGAAACGTCTTCTGCAGATGCGCGGTATTCCATTGCTACAACTGCTTCTGAGATCATATCTGCCGCGCGCGGACCGATCATGTGTACGCCTAATATCTCGTCGGTGGCGGCGTCAGCCAAAACTTTTATAAAACCATCCAGATCACCGCTTGCTACTGCGCGACCGTTCGCCCTGAATGGGAAAGAACCGGCTTTGTATTTTACGCCTTTTTCTTTCAGTTGCTCTTCAGTCTGACCAACAGCAGCAACTTCCGGCCAGGTATAAACCACGCCCGGGATCAGGTTGTAATCGATGTGTGGTTTTTGTCCGGCAATAATCTCGGCTACCATCGTGCCTTCGTCTTCTGCCTTGTGTGCCAGCATCGCACCGCGTATCACGTCGCCGATGGCATAAACGCCTTTCACGCTGGTTTCCATGTGCTCGTCGACGGTGATTTTACGGCCCCGTTCTTCTACAGCCAGACCAATCTTATCCAATCCTAAATTGTCGGTATAAGCTATACGGCCTACAGCCACCAGGCAGTAATCGCCTGTTAATTCTTTTTTCTCACCGTTTGGTGCATCAAAAGTTACGGTTACTTCGTTGCCTTTCACGGTAGCGCCGGTTACTTTGTGACTAGTGTAAAATTCCATGCCTTGTTTTGAAAGCACGCGCTGTAACTCTTTACCTAAACCGCGATCCATTGTCGGGATGATCGAATCCATGAACTCAATCACCGATACTTTGGCGCCCAGACGTTTGTAAACCGAACCTAGTTCCAACCCTATCACACCACCGCCAATCAGGATCAGGTGTTTAGGTACTTCGGTTAGCGTTAAAGCCTCGGTTGAGGTGATAATTCTTTTCTTATCGTTTTTGATAAAAGGCAGCGCAGACGGTTTTGAACCCGTTGCAATAATGATATTCTTACCGGTGATCTCCTGCTCGGTGCCATCCGGCTTTTTGATGATGATGGTATTTTTATCCTTGAATGAACCGATACCCTGTATACCGTCTATCTTGTTCTTTTTAAACAGAAAGCTGATACCGCTGGTATTCTTATTTACCACATCTACCTTACGCTTCATCATCTGCTCCATATCCACTGAAAGATTGTCCAGGTTAATGCCGTGTGTTTTGAAAGAATGAGCGGCATTGTAATAATGCTCGGATGAATCTAACAAAGCTTTTGAGGGGATACAGCCCACGTTAAGGCAGGTTCCGCCATAAGTAGCATATTTTTCAATACAAGCAGTTTTTAATCCCAACTGGGCACAGCGGATAGCAGCTACATAGCCACCAGGACCCGAGCCGATAACGATAACATCATATTGCATAGTAAATGTATTTTTTGTGGTGCGGCAAAGGTAAGGATTTTAGAGATTAGAGGTTAGTTAATTAGAGATTAGTTGACTCAGTGATTATAAACTTCATCATTCAACATTCGATATTCGGTGTTCGATATTCAAACCTTATTGTATTTTACCCCACACTTACCGCATTGTAACACTTATGTGCTAAAATCAACTTATTGCTGATATAGTTGCTAAATTTAGCCCGCCCGATTAAGTTCGCCATATGAAAAAATTATTTGCCATCCTGTTCACCATTTGCCTGATGCACAATTACCTGCATGCGCAGCTTTTGGTCGACAAGAATAAATTCACCCATGCCGATACTTTACGCGGAGCGCTCACACCGCTTCGAACTTGCTATGATATCAACTACTATCACCTGGATGTGAAGTTTGATATCAATAACAAATTCATCAGTGGCAGCAATCAATTTAAATTTACCGCTACGCAGGATTTTACCAAACTACAATTCGATTTATTCGATAACCTGAAAGTTGAAAAGTTAGTTTATAAAGGTCAAGAACTGTCTTACACCCGCGAGTACAATACTGTATTTATCACCTTCCCGCAAACCATAAAAAAAGGAGGCAAGGATGAGTTTACCGTCTACTATTCGGGCAATCCAACTATTGCTAAAAATGCACCATGGGATGGCGGTGTAGTATACACTCAGGACACAACCGGCAAACCATGGGCAGCTACAGCCTGCGAGGGTGTTGGCGCCAGCATCTGGTGGCCCAATAAAGATCACCTATCTGACGAGGTCGATAGCATGCTGATCAGCATCAGTGTACCAAAGGGGTTGAAAGATGTATCTAATGGTCGACTGCGCAAGGTAACCGATTTAGGCGATGGCTATACCCGTTTTGACTGGTTTGTGGCCAACCCCATCAACAATTATGACGTAGCAGCCAACATTGGCGATTACACCGAATTTACCGATACCTACAATGGCGAAAAAGGCAAGCTGGATTTGGATTACTGGGTGTTACCATCAGACCTTGAAAAAGCTAAAAAGCAATTTGGGGCCAACGTAAAGCCGATGCTTAAGGCTTTTGAACATTGGTTTGGGCCGTACCCGTTTTATGAAGATGGGTATAAACTGGTGGAAACGCCACACTTGGGCATGGAGCATCAAAGTGCAACCGCATATGGCAATCATTTTCTAAATGGCTACCTGGGCCACGACCTTTCATCAACGGGCTGGGGACTGAAATGGGACTACATCATCGTACACGAGAGCGGGCACGAATGGTTCGGCAACAACATTACCGCCAAAGACCTGGCGGATATGTGGATCCATGAAAGTTTTACTTGTTATTCGGAAGGACTGTTTGTTGATTATCATTATGGCAAACAAGCAGGACAGGAATATATTCATGGTCAGCGTCAGGGAATTGAGAATGCCGTTCCTATAGTTGGTGTATATGGTGTTAACAAGGAAGGCTCGGAAGATATGTACCCCAAAGGCGCTGTGTTACTCAATATGGTCAGGACCATCATCAATGACGATGAAAAATGGCGCAGCATCCTTCGCGGACTGAACAAGACTTTTTATCATCAAACCGTTACTTATGATGATATTATCGACTATATCAACAAACAGTCGGGCATAAATTTATCACCGGTTTTTGATCAATACCTGCATTACAAAGGGTTACCAACGTTACAGTTTACCTGGAAAGATGGCAAACCCTACTGCAAATGGATAGCGGACGCCAAAAACTTTAATATGCCAGTTAAGATCAGAATTAAAGATGGTGAGTATAAGTTCATCAAACCAACCACTACTTTGGAGCCGGTTAATATACCCGGTGCAACCAAAGCCAATTTGCAAATTGATACATTGAATTATTATATAAAGACTTCGGGGTTGTAGAAGCCTCACCCCAACCCCTCTCCAAATGGAGAGGGGCTTTTATTTTAACCGAATTTAATCATGATTAAGAAATCCGCTCTCTTCACCATCGTAGCATCCCTGATCGCGCTGAGTACTTTTGCGCAGTTAGGGACTAACAAGGAAACATTTACCCGCGCCGATTCGCTCAGAGGCTATCTTACACCTTTGCGGACTTGTTATGACATCAACTATTACCACCTCGATGTGAAGTTTGATATTCCGAATAAATTCATCAGCGGTAATGTGCTGTTTAAGTTTACTACTACGCAGGATTTCACCAAACTGCAATTCGATCTGTTTGCCAATCTGAAGGTAGAGAAAGTGGTTTACAAAAGACAAGAATTACCTTACACCCGAGAGTATAATGCGGTATTTGTAACCTTCCCGCAAACCATTACTAAGGGCAGCAAGGAAGAGTTTACAGTTTACTACTCAGGTAACCCTACCATCGCCAAACGCGCTCCTTGGGATGGCGGGGTTGAATATAACGTAGATTCATTAGGACATCCCTGGGTATCCACTGCCTGCCAGGGCATGGGTGCCAGTGTATGGTGGCCGAATAAAGATCATCAGTATGACGAAGTTGATAGCGCCCTGATCAGCATCAGCGTGCCAACCGGTTTGAAAGATGTTTCTAACGGTCGCTTGCGTAAAGTGACCAAACTGAAAGATGGTTATAGCCGTTTCGACTGGTTTGTGGCCAACCCGATCAATAATTACGACATCGAAGCCAACATCGGCGATTATACTCATTACAGCGATACTTATGATGGCGAAAAAGGCAAACTGACGCTGGATTTCTGGCCGCTAAGCTATAACCTTGATAAAGCCAAAAAACAATGGGGCGAGAACACCAAACCGATGCTGAAAGCTTTTGAACATTGGTTTGGCCCCTATCCTTTTTACGAGGATGGTTATAAGCTAATTGAAACCCACCACCTGGGGATGGAGCACCAAAGCGGTACGGCTTATGGCAACCATTTCCGCAATGGTTATTTAGGCCGCGACCTTTCTGGTACCGGCTGGGGATTAAAATGGGATTTTATTGTAGTACACGAAAGTGGTCACGAGTGGTTTGGAAACAACATCACCTCGAAAGATTTGGGCGATATGTGGATACATGAAAGTTTTACCAATTATTCTGAATCCTTATTCATCGAAACCAAATGGGGTAAGCAAGCCGGACAGGAATATGTGCATGGCACCCGTTTAAATATCCTTAATGACCGTCCTATCGTCGGTCCGTACAATGTGAACAAAGAAGGCTCGGGCGATATGTACTACAAAGGCGGTAACCTGCTGAATATGGTACGTACCATCATTAACGATGATGAAAAATGGCGTTCTATTCTTCGTGGCCTAAATAAGACCTTCTATCATCAAACGGTTACTTATGATGATATCGTCAATTACATCAATGAGCAATCGGGCATCAACTTATCACCTGTTTTTGACCAATATTTACATTACAAAAACCTGCCGATACTGGAATTTATGACCAACCGCGAAAGCAAACTGGCGGTTCGCTGGCAGTCTGATGTCAAAGGTTTCAATATGCCTGTCCGCGTAAAAATAAAGGGCGGTGAATATCAATTTATCAAACCAGCAACTCGCTTTACACCAGTAACTATTGACGGAGCTACCAAAGACAATATCGAGGTAGATACATTTAACTATTACATCGGGGTACTGGTAGACTAAGATTATAATATCGAATAACGAATGTCGGATTTTGAATATCGAAGTGACCTTCATCATTCGACATTTAAAATTCGGTGTTCATTATTCATAAGGCTCATTATTAATAAATTACCTGGATTATTTTCTTATTGTTTATATTTATGTGCAACCTTTTATATCACAACGCGTCTTATTTTCAAAAAATACAATAAAATGAGAGCACTAACCAAAATATTATTAATAGCACTGCTTTTAACGGGATCGGCCTATGTTTATGCCAATCCACATAAATCAACTACGGTTGATTTTACTAAAATTGAAGACCGGCATATCACCGGGTTTCACGCGGTAGATGTAGGTGGTTCTTTTGACGTATACATCACCCAGGGCTCCAGCGAGTCGGTTAAAGTAGAGGCACCGGACAACATTATCGACCACATCATCACCGAAGTTGATAACGGCGTTTTAAAGATCTATAATAAAAACGACCGCAATTTTCACTGGGGCGATCTGTTCGGTAATCATAAAAAAATCGCAGTGTACATTGTCGCTAAAGACCTGAATGCCATCAGCGTTTCGGGATCAGGTGATGTTTACTTCAAAGAAGGCATTCGCACCAACGCATTAAGGCTGCGTGTATCCGGTTCAGGCGATCTTTACGGACGTGTTGAGGTAAAAACCCTCGAGAGTGGCGTATCCGGCTCCGGTGACGTAAAAATTTCCGGTCGTGCCGAAAACTCAGCTGTAAATGTATCCGGCTCAGGTGATTTCGAAGCACGCGGATTGGTTACGGTAAATACCATCGTTCACGTATCCGGTTCAGGCGATGCATCTGTTAATGCCAGCAACAGCGTGGTAGCATCCGTATCTGGCTCAGGCGATATTCGCTATACCGGCGGCGCTAAAAGCGTTTCCTCTTCAAAGTCGGGAAGCGGCGATGTTTCGAGAGACTAATTTAAGGTGAAAGCTTAAAGGCGAAAGCTCAAAGCTAAGGCAGGAACTTCTGCTTTCAGCTTTGAGCTTTTTGCTTTCAGCTTATTAGCCATTTTTTAAAAAGCAGCCATTTCATTGAATAATTGTAATTTTGCCGCAAATACATCTTTATGATTAAAAAAATCTACTTAATTGTTTTTGTTTCGTTAATTACAATTTCGGCTTCCTTCGGTCAGCAAAAGAAAAATACGGCTGATACGATCAGGTTAAAGTCTAATTCTAATACTACTTCTTTTGACATTCACTTTAATGGTTTTGTTTTTTTAGACGATCATGAATACGACGCGCTGATCCCTATCCGTAAAACCATTTCAGGTACCCGTACTGCTTTGGATGTCGGTTTTAATGCCGACAGCCTGAACCACTTTGTGGTGGGTGTAAATGGGCTACATGAATTTGGTGGCAAACCCTATTTTTTAAAGGTCGACCCGGTTGCTTATTATAATTTCACCAATAAGCACTGGATATTTAATGCAGGTGATTTCCCACGCCAGGGCTTATTGACCCAGTATCCAAGGGCCCTGTTAAACGATACATTGATCTATTACCGACCGAATGTAGAGGGTTTGCTTTTGTCCAATCATGGCAAGCATGGCAACGAAACGCTTTGGATCGATTGGCTGAGCCGTCAAACAGCAACAGACAGGAATCAATTTTTAGCCGGTTTTTTTGGCAAATTCAAACCATGGTCTACAGGCCCGCTCTATATTTCTCATTTCTTTATGTTTATGCATGATGCCGGCACAAAACCACTGCAGCCTAATAGCCCTATTGAGGATAATGGAGGCGCGCAGGTTAGGTTAGGCCTGGATTTAACGCATAAACAAACTTTATTCGATTCCTTGTCATTTGAGGTCGGAGGTATGGGATCAGCTCACCGGGTGCGCAGCCAATTTAACTTTATATATTCCAGAGGTGTTGTGGCGAGCTTTTATGCCAGTTATAAAGCGTTTTCATTGTATGATGAATTCTATAAAGGCGAACCCAATTATATTATCTATGGCGACCCCTTTTACGTGAAAACCATATATAACCGTCTTGATGTTTCCTACGCCGCTTTCGTTTATAAACACTTAAGGGGCTCGTTCATGTTTAGCTTTCACCAATCCCCGTCGCGTCTGACTGACCTTTCAGAGGTCTTTAGACTTGTATACGACATAGGGAGGGTTAAAATTGCTCAATTCAACTCCAATTAATATTATAACCTTTAAGGGTCACAAAAGCCGGCAGTATAAATTGCCGGCTTTTTTATTTTATACTCAAGGCAATGATTCTGCTGTTTTTGCTGCCCAGGAAGGGGTCAGTCCTTAGGGAGAACATCAAGGTATAATCTCCTTTCGTTTTAGGTGCAGTGAATTTGAATTGATAATGTTTGCTTTCGTGCGAATTTAATGGCAGCTGATGAAAATCCTCCCCTGCTTCCTGAACCTGGATAATATTACCCTCCTGAAACAAACAAGCCTCAAAATATACATCGTGCTGATAACCTGAATTGCTGAAGTTTATGGCAAACGGGTACACATTGGTGATATTGAGATCAAGCGTAAGCTGCTCACCCGGCCTGGCGCTCATTTTTGCGGAAGGAACATCCACTTTTACTTTCTGATAGGTACGAACATCACTCACCCATCCCCCATACCATTTGCCGCCGGTAGTATTTAGCGTATCAGTGGTAACGTTTTTTATTGGGCCCTTGGCAAGCCAATATGCTTTTTTGTGCTGCATTCCGTCCTCAATGGGCCATATATCGAATTGGGTTAAACGGTAATAGCGCTCATCATAGGCAAAGCCTTTGGTGGTATTGTTATAAAAATCGTACTTGGCGGCATTCTGAAAACCGTCATTCAGGATCACGTAGTTATCACCGACTTTTTGCTTAATATCATATGCCCATTGCTTAAAGCCGAATAAACTTTTCAGCTGGCCCACTCTCCTTATCAATGGCGACGCAGTAATCAGCATCAACCTAAGCGCGACAATGAACACCAGATTGATGATAGCCACCCATTGAAACCATTGCTTCCAGTTTCCAGCCTGTTTAAATTGGATGAGTACCAGCAATACCAATGGTGCAAAAGCGATCAGCGTCCACTGTGGCTGCACTTCGCCTTTAAAGCTGCTCGACAGGAAGAACAGGAAAGTAAAAACGGCATTCACCATTAATGCACGGGTAAAGGCATCTTTGATGCGCGCCCTAAACCCGTAATAAAATAGAAATACGCCAATGATTGGCCCTGCCATTAACAGTTGACCAGGAAAGTAAGTCCAGGTTTGAGAGAATTGATAATGATAGGTAGATTGCTCATAAAGGTGGTAATTAACCGACGGATAACCATGATTGATCTGCCATAAAATATGCGGAATGTAGAGAACAACCGATAAACCAGCTATCACCCAAAAAGTCCAGCGTTTGAGCAATTTGATATTCGACAGCACCGTGAACCCAACAAGCAATATACCATGATATTTGCTGTAAAGCAGGCATGCAATAATGACTCCCAGCCATAGAGCCCATTTTACTTTATCTTCATCAATATATTTTTGGTAGATATAATAAAACAGCGCAGTAAAAAGGAACAAAGGTGCATCGGGCGTGGTAGTAAAACCATACTGATGAAAAATGAATATACCGGATGCAACAAGGATGAACCATTTGGCCTCGGCTGCATATTTTTTTGCGATGAGCCATAAAATGTAAAGAGACAAAGTGCTCGAAAGCACCGTCATTAACCGGATACCAAACTCACTGTGCCGCAAACTATCCCCTATACGGATAAAGATAGCCACCATCGGCGGGTGGTCGAAATAACCCCAGTCTAAAAAGCGGGAATAAAGCCAATAATAGGCTTCATCGGCATGAACTTCTAAAGTGTAGGCCTGTATTGCATTCAGCAGCGTCCACAGCAATAAAAAATACCAGATCGCTTTGTTAGCTCTTTCCGGCGGGTTATTTGAATGGGGCAACTGCATCAAGTATAGATCGATTGGGCGAATTTAGACAAAATAATTACAGCGCCCTAAATCTCTCCGGCGGTTAATGCAAGGCTTTTCCAGCCCCTCTACTTTGGAAGCCTCACTTGGGCAATGCGAATGCTACATATGAATCACCGGATTGTGTGCCGAGTTTACCACCACCGCAAGCAATCACCAGGTATTCTTTACCACCCATTTCGTAAACGGATGGTGTCGCAAATCCCGGCGCAGGTAATTTGGCTTCCCAAAGCATTTTGCCATTCTTTTTATCGAAAGCGCGTATCTTACTGTCCTTGCTGGCTGCGATAAATACCAGGCCCCCGGCAGTTACTACCGGACCACCATAGTTTTCCGTTCCGGTCGGCGTTTTGGCTACTTTTTCAAACGCAGGATCATTGCCCAGGGGAATACGCCAAACCATTTTACCGGTGTTCAGGTCAATCGCATTTAAAGTTCCCCATGGTGGCGAAACCGCAGGATAACCTTCCTTTGACAGGAATTTATTATACCCGGTCATTTGGTATGGTATATCAAGATAAGGATCGACGGCTTTATGAACTGGAACAAAAGCTTTCATCCCGCTTTTTTTGTTCTCGGTAATGTAAGATATAATCGCCTGCCGCTCCTGATCACTCAATTGTTTGAAAGATGGCATCATACGGCGTCCTGATTGCAGCAGGTCACTTATCTGCTGATCCTTATATTTTGAGCCGATATTAATAAGCGATGGATAATTACCCGTTCCTTTTCTATCCTGTCCGTGACAGCCCATGCAATTATTGGTAAACAGCCTTTGCCCGGCCATGCTGAATGTTTCGGATTTGGATGCTTCCTGATGGGCATCGATCATGGCCAGCATCGCAACCATTTCGTTTGCATTGATATATAATATCCCAGTAGACGGATCAAATGCCGGACCACCCCACTCTGCCCCACCATCATATCCGGGGAAAAGCAACGTGGTGGTTTTGCCCGGCGGCAGGAACATCTTACCATAACGATAAGTTTTCAATCTTTTTAAAACTTCCGCTTTTGAGCTATCAGACAAATAAGGATTAATGTCTTTATCGGTAAGTGTTTGCCGCGCATAAGGTACCGGTAAAGTTGGGATAGGCTGGGTAGGCCATGGCTCCTCACCTGGTAATTCTGATTTGGTTTCAACGGGCGTTTCCTTCACCGGGAATAGGGGTTTGCCCGTCTCCCGGTCGAGCACAAACACGTATCCATGTTTGGTAGGTTGCGCAATCGCATCCACATCTTTGCCATCGTGTTTAACGGTTACCAAAACAGGCGCCGCTGGCAAATCTTTGTCCCACAGATCATGATGAATTACTTGGTAATGCCATTTTAGTTTTCCGGTGTATGCATCTATAGCCAATACACAATTCGCAAACAAACCTGCGCCTTTCCGTTTGCCACCATAAAAATCATCGGCCGCCGAACCCGTAGGTGCAAATACCACACCGGTCTTTTCATCCAAACTAAAACCAGCCCAACTGTTTGCCGAGCCGAGGTGTTTATAGGCGGCAGTATCTTTCCAACTATCGTAGCCAAATTCTCCCGGATAAGGTATGGTGTGAAATACCCATTTCAGTTTTCCGGTGCGAACATCATAAGCTCGGATATGTCCGGGGGCGGCATCGGCAGTCTCGTTTACGCGGCTGCCAATGATATAAATGTCCTTATAAATAATTCCCGGAGAGGTAGCTGCTACATATAGATTTTTAGCATCACGGCCCAGGTCATTATGCAGATCCACCTTACCATCAGTGCCAAAACTAGTGATCGGTGCCCCAGTCTCGGCATTCACGGCATAGATGCTTGAGCCGGCGCAGTAGAGTATGCGTTTATCATTGCCATCCTCCCAATAAGTAACACCGCGGTTATTGTTCATTCCAAAACTATTTGGCAATGAATTGGTATTTCCTACCGGATTAAATGTCCATTTTTCTTTACCCGTAGTAGCATCAACGGCAAATAACCTCAACTTGGGCGTAGTGCCATACAGTAGCCCGTTGACCATTATCGGGTTGCACTGTATCTGCGAATGCGCTTTGATATCCGCATCGTTGGTATGGTAAACCCAGGCCACCTGCAATTGCTTCACGTTGCCGGTATCGATCTGTGTTAAAGAGGAATAGCGCTGCGACCTTTTCGATCCGCCGTAAACGCTCCACCCGGTGTTATCCTCGGAAGAATTGTTTTTACAGGAACTAAAAAGCGCAACAGAAACGAACAAACAGGCAAGTGCTTTTGTAAAGGTCATCATTGGATTGGTTTGGCAATAAATTGGTTGACAGGCTAATTTATTGATTAAATAACGAGTTGATCAATTATTAGTAAATTTGTTACGAACTAAAATAAACCTATGACCAAACAAATCGAAATCATCAGAAAAACCAGGTCCTACTTACTCAAAAACCTGGAAGACATAACTACAGAACAATACAACAAAATTCCCGCAGGCTTTAACAACAACATTATCTGGAACCTGGGCCACATGATCGCCGCTCAACAGGGTGTTTGCTATCTCAGGGGTGGTTTGACACCGCGAGTTGGAGAAGAGATCATCAATTCTTTCAAATCAAGCACCAAACCGGAAAGAGCATTCGGTGAGGCTGAGATCGAAAATATTAAGTCCCTGCTATTCACTACGCTCGACCAATTAGAAGAAGACTATAACAACCATATATTCGGCGGATATACTGCGTGGACTACCCGTTACGGGGTTGAACTTGCAAGCATTGACCAAGCCCTGGACTTTTTACCTTTTCATGAAGGATTGCATTCGGGGTGTGCTAATGCTTTGAAGAGGTTGGTGGTTTAGGACTATGATTTCATTGATTTTTTGATTGACTATGATTTTGTTTGGATGATTCATAGTCTTCATTTAATCATTCAAATCATAGTTAAAACCAAACAACCCGACATAACAGGGTTTTATTGTTATTGAACAGATTTAACGACAATAGCATTGTTTAATACCACATCGCTTAAAAAACCGGTACAAACTCCTTTCACAATTACCATTGATCCTTTTATGGGTAATGGTAAACCGGGTTTTAACGTGCAGAAAATATTGCTAAAAGGGTCGCCGCTTTTTAAAGTCAGAGTGACATTTCCCGATTGATCTTTATCCTCCTGTAGCAATTCACCTTTTACTTCGATGGCTTTATTCAAATACTTGGCGTTTGCCATTTTTTCGTTCGATTGGAAATCCTTTACTATTTGTGCTGAGGTAACCAGCATCGCTACCTCGTTTGTTACGTCCCGGTGATGTGTTTTTGAATACTGAAATACGTAGTACCAAATGTTTACCGCTCCCAGCACCACCACAATGATCAAAGCCCAAATGATATTCTTTTTCATAACCTATTCTATTTTACTTGACAGTTTTATTATGCTTAACTATTGTAAATACCCTTGATATATTAAAGCCAAAATGCACCGCGCCATTTTGCCAGCGGCCATCTGTTTGTGTAATAAAACTCCGCTCGTTTATTCCGGTTGAGTTGGTAAAATGCAACTGGAATACGTGACCGCCAGTTTCTATATCAAAGCCCAGCGAAACTGGATTATGGTATCCCTGCAAAGGGTGCTGCTGATAATAATATTCACCAGTCAGGTTGATCCTTTTGCTCAAACGCAAACGAAAACCGGAGCCCAATGAATACAGATCGTTTGGAATAGCCTTGGTGGCAACAATATTATAATGTACCATAGTCGGCGTTAGCTGAAAGGAAAAGTAGTCTCCAAACTTCCTGGCTATCAGCACCTGATGGGCAAAATTTAAATGATCAGAAAAGTTTATCGGATAAGATACCGGTGGTCCTTTAATGGTACTCAACATAGTAGTTGAAGCTATACTGATAGATATAGGCATATTTACCTTCCCTGTTGATTGCCGTAATATCCTGAACTTAAAGAAACCGTCAAACTCCTTGTTATAGGTGCTGCGCCCCACCCCAATTTCCAAACGATCCGTGATACCATAATCCAAACCGATGCGCATTGTGGCCTGGTCAAGCCCATAAAAATTGTAGGCACCGCTGTTAACAGTTCCAAAACGATGTGATATTTTAAGATCTAAAATACCTGCTCCGGTATTCTCTATCGACTGGCCATTGATCAGCCTGGTTGTTTTAAAAATAGATGTCGTTATATCTGTTTTATCTTTGGCGTCCTTCTTGTTTTGCTCATCCTGCATTTTAAACAGGTCTGTTTGAGCATTTACTCTAATCGTTGTAGCATAAATACTTATTAAAAGTATAATGAAGCCTCCTTGAAGCTTTATTAGGCATCTAATGAGTTTCATTACTACTCATATTTACAATTGACAGATATTTCGGCCTCGTTGGCAATCTTGTCGCCTATGTAAGAGCCGGTGACACCGTAATCTTTTATTTTGACTTTAAACGAACCGGTTATTGCAGGCTTTCCTCCCTCTATCACCATTACACCGGTGGCTGTCACCTTTTGCTGCACACCATGAATCGTAAGGGTACCGTCAAAACTTACCGGGTATTTCCCATCCTTCGCGAAATTCACAGTCGATGCATTTGTGATGTACCCTCTGAACTCAGCCTTGGGAAATTTGGAGCTTTCCATATAGTTTTCATTAAAATGGTCCTCCATCAACTGGTTTTCGAACTTGAAGCTCTTGATTAAAGCACTAAATATTATTTGGCCGGTTTTATCAACCATTTTACTGTCTACCTGGTCATTTACAGCTGCTACTTTCTCCAGCGGACTGCTTGCATTAAACTTTATCTGCCCTGTTTTAGTGGAATATATTTTTTGCGCATGCAATTGGAAACAGATGGCTGATAATAATATCAGAGATAAGATTACTTTTTTCATTGCTTTGGGTTTTTAAGTTTAATTATTAGGAGTACCATTATTGATCCAGGTTTGTATGGTTAATATATCACAGGCTGAGAGTTGCGACCCGGTTAAGGGCATTGCAGGAACACCTCCGGTATGGTTCAGTGAATTCATTAGCTGCCCGTTGCTAACATAAGTTTTTAGAGATGTATAATTATCCAATTGAATGCCACCTCCTGCAGACGCAGAACCGCTATGGCAACTGTAACAATTGGTTTTAAGTATCCCCACCACACTTGAACTATAGGTGATATTACTTACAACACAATTGGTGGGCTGCGGATATACTAAATTGGCGTGATCATAATAACAGCCAGCAATTACCATTATCAAAACCAGTGGGATAAAGATGTATCGAAGTATTTTCATGCAGTTTTTTATTGAGGACATCCATTATTGATCCATTTGGTAAGTTGGGTGATCTGGCAATCGCTTAGTTTGCCCGATTGAGGCATATTCATTGCCGAACTAGCTGACGTATAGTTTATAGCGTTTAAGAAAGCTGCTTTCATTGAAGTCCCTGCAGTTTTTGCGCTGGCATAATCGCTTAACACTACGCTACCAGAACCCGGGGCAACACCATGACATCCATTACAATAGGTCGCAAAAATTTGAGAAATACCATTAGTATATGTGGTTTTGGTAGTATCGCAGGTTGTAACGGTGCATGTATTATTTGTAGCTCCCTGATTAATCCAGTTCAATATAGTTGCTACCTGGGTAGCTGATAACTGCGGAGAACTATGTGGTGGCATGGAACCATCTGTAATTACTTTATAGTATCTGCTATTATTTGGATTATTGGCAGATATCCCTTTTATGATATTAGTGTAATTGGTTAATACCAGGCCTTCCTGGGCAGTGCCTGCATCATGGCAACCGGTGCTTGCACAATAAGTTTGGAATAAGGGCAATACATCTGTTTGAAAACAGACCGACGATGTTCCGGTACCGGTTCCTGAACCAGTTCCAGTGCCAGTACCAGTTCCCGTTCCGGTACCACTTCCAGTGCCTGTTTTTGTCCCGGTTCCGGATGAGGTGGTAGTACCTGAAGGTTTAATTGCATCATGTGTACAAGCATAAAGAACAACTAAAACCGTTGTTATAATAATCAGGGGCCTTTTCATAGTATTATAGGGGGTTAATTTCTTAATTTTTACAAGGTTCAAGGACCTTAGCAGTCAGAAACATATAATACACTTACTATTAATTACTTATACGAAAACAGTAACAGAAATGTTACAATTGAAACGCGGTAGGATTATTAAATATTATAAATGTTGCCACATTTATTTTCAACATCTAATAATATTTATGAAAAGAAAACAAAAAAACCCGGCATAACCGGGTCATTTTGTTCATATAAAGTACTTTACTTAAACTCCTAACAATAGTCTTGAAGGATCTTCCAGTAATTGTTTAACCCTTACAAGGAAGCTTACCGATTCGCGGCCGTCGATGATACGGTGGTCATATGACAAAGCCACATACATCATAGGCCTGATCACAACCTGACCGTTCACAGCAACCGGGCGCTCAATAATATTGTGCATACCCAAAATAGCCGATTGCGGAGAATTGATGATCGGAGTCGACATCATCGACCCGAATACACCACCATTGGTAATGGTGAAGGTACCACCCGTCATTTCTTCCAGGCTCAATTTGTTGTCGCGGGCTTTTACAGCAAGAGCGGCTACAGCTTTTTCTATGCCGGCGAGGCTCAATGAATCAGCATTACGGATCACAGGCACAACCAAACCTTTTGGAGCAGATACCGCAATCGAAATATCAGCAAAATCGCTGTAAACTATTTCTTCACCTTCAATGCGTGCACCAACGGCAGGCCATTCTTTTAAAGCCTCACATACCGCTTTGGTAAAGAACGACATAAAGCCTAAGCCCACGCCGTGTTTCTCTT
>JAFAKI010000254.1 GCA_019235595.1 Mucilaginibacter sp.
TTTTTTCATCTTAACTGAATGAAAATTGGTTTAAACTGGTGCTGAAACTTGTATAAATAATATCTTTACAAAATTAAACCATTATAAACTGGCTCTGATATTTAATAAATTCAAGTTCAATAATTGGTTATCGCACTTTTGCTCTGGAGAGCTTGGTGTATTTTGAACACAATAGTATTTATTATAATTCAGATAATCAAAGTATTTTTGAATAATAACTTAAAATGTTTAATAAACAGGAGCTTATAGATTTTTGCGAAACGGCACGCAGCAGTTACCTCGATCATATTTCGATTGATTGTGTAGTATTTGGATTTCACGAGGGGCAACTGAAAGTGCTTGGGCTCAAAATAAAAAATGAAGCTTCATGGTATTTACCCGGCGGTTTTGTAATGAAGGATGAACCCATTGAAATGGCTGCCAACCGTATTCTAAAAGAGCGTACCGGGCTGGATGAAATATTTCTTCAGCAGTTCCGCGTATTTGGCGACCCTGAACGTGCCAGGCCACACCATGATCTGTATAAAGATATGCTGCCGCCAGAAGAGAACTGGTTCTCGATGCGTTTTTTAACTATTGGCTTTTATGCGCTGGTTGATTTTGTGCATGTAAACCCCACTCCGGATGGCCATTCCGAAAGCTGTACATGGTATGATTTGACAGATTTACCTGATTTTAAGCTCGATCACGCCCAGATCATTAAATCTGCTTTGGATACCCTGCGTCTTCAGCTCAATTATCAACCTATAGGCTACAACCTGATGCCTAAAGAGTTTACCATGCCTGAATTACAGAAGCTGTATGAAACTATCCTGGATAAAAAACTCGACCGCCGTAATTTTCAGCGCCGCATGCTGGGTTTTGGCATCCTGAACCGCTCTGAACAACCGCGAAAAGGCGGGGCGCATAAAGCACCCTACCTGTATTCATTTGATCTGGAGCACTACCAGAACGCGTTAAAAGAAGGTTTGAAGGGGGGATGGTGAGGAAGGAGATTTCGGAATTCGGAATTGTGATTTCGGAATGACTTTTAGCTAAATCCGAAATCGAAAATCCGAAAACCGAAATATAATTAGTTCCGTGAGTGCAATGCTACTGCGTTACCTTCGGTGTCAGTAAAAAATGCCATATACCCTATTTCATCGCTGATCTTTCCCTTAGGCATCGTTACTTTGCCGCCCGCTGCTTCCACTTTTGCTAAAACTACATCCAGGTCAGGGTCGCCATTAAAATACACCTTTATCCCCTCTGTACTTGGTTTATGCATATCGCTTTGCGCCAGTGCACCAGACAGTTTTCCGCCCATAGGCTCATAAGGGAACATCGCCATTTTCATGCCTCCCATTTCCATCTCTTCCATCTTGATCGAAAAAATGGTTTCATAAAATTTTTTGGCTCTTTCAATATCGCTTACCGATACCTCAAACCAGTTGATCGTGTTTGCTGAAGCGTCCATAATTTTTTAGTTTTATTGGTTAATCTGCCTAAAATTATAATGCGTTTATTAATTCAATATTCAGTATATATAAAGTGATTCCAATACTATTTCTAAGGCAAACCTAAGCCGATTTCCAAAAGCCAATAGTGGGTAAATACGACAACCTTGGGGGTTGATTGCGCCAATGTGCTGTTATAACTTTGTTCATCAATTATACAGACCAGCATCATGAAACATGTATCCATCGTTATACCCCAAGGGCCAATTATCCTAAGCAGTGTGATAGGCACTTATAAAGTATTCTCCTTTGTAAATCAGTTTATGCAGGCGAAGGGTAAAAGGCCCGCTTTTGACATCCACCTGGTTGGTTTGAGTAAAGAAACGGATTTGTATGGCGGCTTGTTTGCCGTTCGTCCTGATTCTATGCTGAGCGATATAAAAAAGACCGACCTGATCATGATCCCCGCATTTTACGGCAACCCGATGGAAGGTTTAGAGCGCAACATGGACTTCGTACCCTGGATAATAGACCAGTACAAACACGGCGCCGAAGTAGCCAGTTTATGCACTGGCGCTTTCCTGCTGGCATCCACCAACCTGCTCAAAGGTAAAGCCTGTACCACGCACTGGATGGCGGCTGACATTTTCAGGCAGGCGTTTCCAAATATCAAACTCATGCCTGAGAAGTTGATTATTGACGAATTGGGTATCTACTCCAGTGGCGGCGCTTATTCTTTCCTTAATTTGGTTATTTATTTGGTTGAGAAATATTGCGGACGCGATGTGGCCGTTCATTGCTCTAAAGTGATGGAAATAGAGATCGACCGTGAGAGCCAGTCGCCGTTTGTGATTTTCAGCGGGCAGAAAGAGCACCAGGACGAACCCATAAAAAAAGCACAGATTTATATTGAGCGAAATGTTGGATCCAAAATATCTGTCGACCAGTTATCCGAGATGTTTTCTATCAGCAGGCGTAATTTTGAACGTCGCTTTAAAAAAGCCACCGCCAATACCCCGGTTGAATATCTGCAACGGGTAAAAATTGAGGCCGCAAAGAAAACCCTTGAATCAGGCCGCGAAAATGTGAACGAGGTGATGTATTCTGTGGGGTACTCAGACCATAAAGCCTTCCGCAATATATTCAAGAAAATAACAGGCCTGTCGCCATTGGAGTATCGCAATAAATACAACCGGGAAATGGCTGTCGCTGTCTGATTTTTGGCACGAAGGTAATTCCGATTGCTTAACCTTTCGCCTTTTAGCTTTCGCCTTTCGCCTCGTCATTTTGGATAAACATAGGCCGTGACTTCCTCTTTCACCTTGATCGGCCTAACTTCTATTCGCGCAGTGCTGGTATATTCAAACTCTGGGTTGTCCTTAGCTATGGAAATTGCGTGATCGAGGTCACTCGCCATAATATGATAGTAACCGACGATAACTTCCTTGCTTTCGCGGTAGGGTGCCTTTTCCCAATGCCCCTCGGAGCCTGAAATCATTACTCCTTCCCTTACCAGGGGCTGCGCGCTAACCAGGTTACCGCTTTTCTTAAGCGTATCAATGTAAACTCTGCAGGCGTTTAAAAACTCTTTTTCGCGCTCTGGTGTAAAGGTCAATTTACTATTGGCGTCGTTATGTATCAGCAGCATAAACTCTTTCATAGCGTATATTTTTAAGGTAATACTGATGGATGACGAGGTTTAGAGGATAAAATAAAATTACGGCTATTTTTTTGATAAAACCTATTGAATTTCCACACAAAACACGGTTTTAATAAGCTTTTTTTCAATGCAATACCGACCTTTGAGCTTTTGCCTTTCAGCTTTCACCTTATTGCGAATATTTCACCAATTTTTTCCTATTCTTGTTCGATGGACAGGCTTAGAAAAATAGTATTGTTTCTCGTTTTATCGGGAATAACAACCGGCTTTGCACAAATTACGCTTCCTGTACCCATCAATATCCAGTCGACATACACCAAAGGCACGCGCACCACAGCAGGCGCTCCAGGTAAAAATTACTGGCAAAATCGTGCTAACTATACCCTAACCATCAATTTCAACCCTAAAAACCGGGTGCTGGATGGTACTGATGAGATAGATTATATCAATAACAGTCCCGATACACTAAAACAAATATGGTTTAAGCTTTATCCAAACATCTATCAGAAGGGCAATATCCGGGCAATGCCCATCAAGCCTGATGATTTAACCGATGGGGTACGGATCGCCGGGATCGAGATCAATCAAACACCTTATGATACTACGAAACTAAATATCAATGGCACCAATATGGTGGTTCCTCAAATCGTACTGCCTAAACAAAAAATCCACTTCAAAATACACTACTCCTACACCCTCAACAAAACCTCGCATATCCGTACAGGACAGGTTGATACAGAGGCATTTTTTATTGCATACTTCTTCCCGAGGATTGCGGTTTATGATGATATTGACGGATGGAACCAGGCCCCGTACCGCGGCACTGAAGAGTTTTATAACGACTTCTGCAACTTTAAGGCAGCCATCACTGTCACTGGGAATTACCAGGTATGGGCGACCGGCAATTTGACCAACCCCAACCAGGTTTATACCGACCGGTACATTAAAAGAATACAAGATGCGGAGATAAGCGATAAAGTAACTGATATCATTACCGAGGACGACCTGAAAGCAGGTAATATATCGCTACCTAACCCGGCCAATACCTGGCGATTTGAGGCTGATAGCGTTACTGACCTGGCCTTTGCTATCAGCAATCATTATTTGTGGAAGGCGTCAAGCCTGGTTGTCGATCCAAAAACAAATCGCCGTGCACGCGTGGATGCCGTGTTTAACGCGGAACACAAAGATTATTTTACTGTGGTTGACTATGCCCGCAAGACGGTGGAGAGCATGAGTTATATATTCCCTAAATGGCCATACCCCTACCCTCACGAAACGGTATTTGACGGCCTCGATCAGATGGAATACCCTATGATGGTTAATGACAATCCTGAAGAAAAGATATTTGAAGCCATTACACTTACTGATCATGAGATATTTCATACCATGTTTCCGTTCTACATGGGCGTTAACGAGACCAAATACGGTTGGATGGACGAAGGCTGGGCAACCATCGGCGAATGGGTGATCAGTCCGCTCATCGACCCTACAATAGTTGACAACTTCGGTGTCCCTCAATACGAAAGCATTGCCGGTAAAGAAGGCGATCAACCCATTATGACGCTTACAAACCAATTGGGCACATCGTCATTTGAGCCCAATTCTTATGGTAAGCCGGGCCTGGGTTATTACTACCTTCGCGATTTGCTTGGTGATGAGCTGTTTACTAAAGCATTACATTATTACATACAACAATGGCATGGCAAACACCCCATGCCTTACGATTTTTTCAATTGCATCAATACTGCATCGGGTCAAAATCTAAACTGGTTCTGGAAAAGCTGGTTCTTTGACCTTGGCACACCCGATCTGGCCAT